>DNXT01000140.1 GCA_003505795.1 Lysobacteraceae bacterium
CTTCCGATCTGGGCTGGCCTGCGCGTTCGGCGCGCTGGTGTCGTGGTCGGCGTACTCGATCGGCAACGCACGCTGGCTGTCGCGCCGTCCCGACCTGTCCGGCGGCGACTGGTCGCTGCTGACCGGCGTGGTCACCGGCGCGCTGGCCCTGCTGCTGGCGCCGCTGGCGTTGCTGCTGGATCCGGCGGTCCGCGCGGGCGCCGACTGGCTGCGGTTCTGGGTGGTCGCGATCGTGCTGGCGGTGTTCGCCTCGGTGATCGGCAACGCCTGCTGGAACCGCGCCAGCCGGTCGCTGCCGCTGACCCTGGTCGGGCAGATGATCGTATTCGAGACCGTGTTCGCGCTGCTCTACGGCTTCGCCTGGGAACGGCGGCTGCCGACGCTGCTGGAAGTGCTCGCCATCGCCTGCCTGCTTGCCGGCGTGCTGTGGTGCGCCTCGGCGCACGTGGAAAAGCGGCCGGCCGCGAACGCATAGAAGCACCGCGCCCCTGCGGGCAAAGGCGGCCACACGCGGCTTCAGGGGGATCCGGCTAAGATCGGGACACGCCCAATGGTCCCGGAGTTCACCATGACCCGCCTGATCCTGGCCGTGGCCCTGCTGCTCGGCGGTTGCGCCGCCCCCGCCCCGCAATCGCACGCCGAAGCCCCGCCGGCAGCGGCCGACCCGCGCCCGGTCAAGGTCGATACGACCTGCCGCAGCGATGCCGATTGCACGGTCAAGAACGTCGGCAACTGCTGCGGGGCGTATCCGGCCTGCGTGAACGGCAACAGCCCGACCGACCCGCAGGGCGTGATGGCGCAATGCCGCGCCAGCGGCCGGATGAGCGTGTGCGGCTTCCGCGAGATCAGCGGCTGCCGGTGCGTTTCCGGCCAATGCACCGCAAAGGACAGCCAGGCCGATACACTGCGCCGCCCGATCCCAGACCCGGAACCCGTTCGCTGATGCTGTACGCGCAAGTCCACCTCACCCTGCCCGCCTGGGTCCACGAGCATGTCGACACCTCCGCCAGTTACGCCGGCGACGAAGCCAAGGTCGCGCTGGCGATCGACCTGTCGCGGCGGAACGTGCTGGCACGCAGCGGCGGGCCGTTCGGCGCGGCGGTGTTCGGCCCGGACGACCGCATCGTCGCGGTCGGCGTCAACCGCGTGGTCCCGCATGCGACCTCGCTGGCCCATGCCGAGAACATGGCCTACATGCTGGCGCAGCAGCGCCTGCAGACGCCGCGCCTGAACGACGTGCTGAAGCCGGTGACCCTGGCCACGTCCTCGCAGCCGTGCTGCCAGTGCTACGGCGCCACCATCTGGGCCGGCATCGACCGGCTGCTGATCGGCGCCCGCGCCGAGGACGTGATGGAGCTGACCGAATTCGACGAGGGCCCGCTGCCGGCCGACTGGATCGGCGAGCTGGTCCGGCGCGGCATCCAGGTGCAGCGCGACATCCTGCGCGACGCTGCCCGCAGCGTGCTGCGCGAGTACGGGGAAAGCGGTGGCGATCGTTACTGAGCCGTTGCCGGCCCGGCTGCCGGGAACGCGTCGATGAGCGGCCTGCTGTGCTACTGCCGGCAGGGCTTCGAACCGGAACTGGCGGCGGAACTGTCCGAACGCGCGGCACTGGCCGGGATCGCCGGCTACGCCCGCACCCGGCGCAACGACGGCTACGTGCTGTTCGCCTGCGACGACGGCGCCGCGCTCGCCGCGCGCCTGCCCTGGCGCGAGCTGATCTTCGCGCGGCAAAAGCTGCAGCTGCTGGCCGAACTGCGCGATCTCGACCCGAAGGACCGCATCAGCCCGATCGTGGCCGCGCTGCAGGGCCAGCCGCGCTTCGGCGACCTGTGGGTGGAGCATCCGGACTCGGACGCGGGCAAGCCGCTGGCCGGGCTGGCGCGCAGCTTCGGCAACGCGCTGCGCCCGGCGCTGCGCAAGGCCGGCCTGCTCGCCGACAAGCCGCAGCCGAAGCTGCCACGCCTGCATGTCTGCTTCGTCGATGGCGACCACGCCCTGCTGGCCGTGGCCGATGCGCGCGACAGCGCGCCGTGGACGCTGGGCATCCCGCGCCTGAAGCTGCTGCCCGACGCGCCCTCGCGTTCGGCGCTGAAGCTGGAAGAGGCGCTGATGACGCTGCTGTCGCCGGAGGAACGCGACAGCCTGGTCAAGCCGGGGATGCACGCGGCCGATCTCGGCGCCGCCCCCGGCGGCTGGACCTGGGTGCTGACCCGCCAGCACCTGCACGTCACCAGCGTCGACAACGGCCCGCTGCGCCAGCACGTGCTCGACACCGGCCTGGTCGAGCACCTGCGCGCCGACGGCTTCCACTGGAAGCCGGAGAAGGCGCTGGACTGGATGGTCTGCGACATGGTCGAGCAGCCGCGGCGCGTGGCCGAGCGCATGGCGACCTGGCTGCGCGAAGGCTGGTGCCGGCATGCGATCTTCAACCTCAAGCTGCCGATGAAGAAGCGCTGGGACGAGACCCGGCTGTGCCTGGACCTGTTCGAGCAGCAAGCGCAGAAGCCGCTGCTGGTGCGTGCCAAGCAGCTCTACCACGACCGTGAGGAGATCACCGTCTTCGCCACCCGGCGTTGACGGTCCGCAAGCCGCGGGCGGATCGCGGCGCCGACTGGAGTCCCCGCCGATGCCCGCCTGCAAGAAGCTCCTGCCCGCCGTGCTGATCGGCCTGTGCTGCGCGAGCGGCGCACGCGCCGCCGAACCGCTGTTCGTCGCGCGCGACTATGTCGGCGACGGCGCCTTCACCGGCAACATCGAAGGCCCGGCGTTCGGCCCGGACGGCCACCTGTACGTGGTCAACTTCGGCCGCGACGGCACCGTGGCCCGGGTCGTCGCGCAGGCGGACGGCAGCGGCAGGGCCGAGCTGTTCGTCGCCCTGCCCGCCGGCAGCCGCGGCAACGGCATCCGCTTCGGCCACGACGGCGCGATGTACGTGGCCGACACCGATGGCCGCAAGCTGCTGCGCATCGACCTGGCCACGCGCCGGGTCGCGACCTTCGCCGAACTGCCGCGGTCCAACGGGCCCAACGACCTGGCGCTGGCGCCGGACGGCAGCTTCTACGTCAGCGACCCGGACTGGAAGGACCACGGCGGCAGCCTGTGGAAGGTCGCCGGCGACGGCCGCGTGCAGCGCCTGGAGACCGGCATGACCACGCCCAACGGCGTGGAGGTCAGCCCCGACGGCAAGCGCCTGTACGTCAACGAGAGCATGGCGCGCCGCGTCTGGGCATACGACCTGGAAGGCGGCATGCCGCGCAACAGGCGCCTGCTGATCGAGTTCCCGGACTTCGGCCTGGACGGCATGCGCTGCGACGCCGACGGCAACCTGTACGTGACCCGCTACGACGCCGGCCAGGTCGCGGTGGTGTCGCCGGCCGGCAAGGTCGTGCGCACGGTCGCGCTCAAGGGCAGGAAGACCTCCAACGTCGCCTTCGGCGGCGAGGACGGCCGCCAGGTGGTGGTCACGCTGCAGGACCGCGGCGCGATCGAGACCTTCCGCGCCGATCGCCCGGGGCGCGAGACCGGCCACTGAGACCGGCGTCACGGCCGGGTCTCAGGTGGCGCAACCGGCCCGTGGCATCCTGCAGTCGTCACGCGGAGGAGCGCCCATGCAACCGATCGAACTCAAGGACCCGGCAGGCTTCGGCAACGAATTCCTGCGCCTGACCCTGCTGCAGGGCTTCCAGTCGCTGACCAAGCGCGACCTGGAACTGCTGATCTTCGTGCTGCTCGAGCGCGATGGCGCGATCGCGCGCGGCGACTCCAACGCGGCGGTGGCGCTGAAGCTGCGGGTCACCCCGGCCAAGGTGAAGAGCCTGCGCCGCGACGGCTATGCGCGCTGGCGCGCGCTGGTGCCGGAAGAAGGCGACGCGGCGCTGCAGCGGATCGTCGCCACCGTGCTGACCGAGGCCAACCTGCGCTCCGGCGCCAAGCACGTCAGCGAGCGCAGCCGCAAGGAAGGCTTCCTGGCGATCCGGATCGAGCACCCGGACGACGCCCAGCAGTTCGAGCAGGCGATCCTGGAGGTCGGCGCGCTGCCGGTCTACGAACGCAACCGCGAGGTGGTGGCGGTGCGCTTCGACACGCTGCTGAAGATCGCCGAACGCTGGGGCTACCTGCAGCCGGATCCGCAGGCCACCGTGCGCGAGCTGGAGAAGCTCACGCCCACCGCCGAGGAAGTGGCCGACCTGCTCAAGAAGGACATCCGGCAGCTGCGCTGGGACGACGTGCGCCGCGCGCTCAACAGCCTCGGCGCCAAGGCCATCGCCAGCACCGCCGAGGGCGGCCTGAAGGGGCTGCTGAAGATCGCGTTCCCGTTCATCCCGGGCTGAGGCGCAGAGCTTCGGTAGGCAGAGCTTCGGTAGGAGCGACTTCAGTCGCGATCGGGCTCTGCCGATTCCCTGACGAGACTCCTTGCGGGAGGGACTTCAGTCCCTCCCGCAGGTGCCCCCCCCACATCGATCAGCGCCGGTCCAGATCGCCGCGCCTAGACTGGCACCCTCTCCCGGGCATCGACTCCAACGAGACGACCATGAAAACCGTCACTCCCCTGATCGCCGCGCTGTGCCTGGCGCTGGCCGGCACGGCCTCGGCGCAGAGCACCGCGGCCGCCACCAGCGAGCCGCTGCGCGACGTGCCGGCCAACGTCCGCACCCAGCCGCTGGCCAGCGGCGCGGTCACCCACGAGGCACGGGTGCAGGTGCCCGCCGGCGAGGCCGCGGTCACCGTGCGCTCGATCCAGCCCAACAGCGTGAGCGGCAACTACCGCATCGACTTCCAGGCCCTGGACAGCGACGGCGACGGCTTCATCAGCCGCGACGAGGCACAGGCCAACCCGGCGCTGGCCGACGAGTTCGACTCGCTGGACACGCGCCGCACCGGCCGCCTGAGCCGCGAACAGCTGGCCGGCTGGCTGGTGGACTGAACGCAGCATCGAGTTGCTGTTGCTGTGGCCCGTGATTCTGCCGTTGCGTCGTCCTTGATCTACCGGGCCCCTTCCGCAGCGGCGGAGACGACGGGTAAAACCCCGCAGCGACGGCGCGCATGGGCTCGCCGGAAAAGGCGAAGCACTGCTTCGCCCCGGCGGTCGGGCAGGCGCCGCGAGGCGACTGCCCCGGTCTCGGCTGCGTAGCAGACGAGCGCGCCGTTTTCGGCCGGGGCAGGAGGCCCCGTCCGATGTCCCGGCGTCGGAGCGGACCCGGAG
>DNXT01000454.1:0-6162 GCA_003505795.1 Lysobacteraceae bacterium
CAGTTCGGCCTCGCTGGCCGAGTCGGCAGCCGATGCCGGCACGGCCGCGGCCAGGGCGGCGCCCACGGCCACGGCGAGCGCGGCATGACGGATGTGGTTCATTCGGTTCTCTCCCGGATATCGGATCGTTGGCAATGCAGGTTCGGCGGGCGGCAAGGCTCAGTCGCCTTCCGACTCGGCGCTGTGCGCGGGTGCTTCCTCGTTCGCCGCCGGCATGCCCTCCGGCCCGCCTGAGTCCAGCGGCGCCAGGCGCTTGGGCGGCGCCCCGAGGAAGTCGTGGCTGCGCGCCCAGTTGGCGAACAGGCGCGGCCACTGCGCCACCAGCGAACCCGGCTTGCCCAGGCCCCAGCTGTGGCCGCCCTTCTCGAACAGGTGCAGTTCCACCGGGATGCCGGCGGCATGTGCGGCCTGGTACATCGCCACGCTGTGGCCGACGTCGACGGTCGGATCGTCCACCGCCTGGGCCAGGAACACCGGCGGCATGTCCTTGCGCACGTGCGCCTCGACCGAATAGGCCTCGACCGCGTCGGCCTGGGTACCCAGCTCGCGGCGCGAGCGGGTCTTGTCCAGCGGCGCCCGCAGCGACACCACCGGATAGACCATCGCCAGGAAGTCCGGCCGTGCCGACTGCCGATCGGCCGCATCCACCGCGGGATAGAAATCGGTATCGAACCGGGTGCCGATCACCCCGGCCAGGTTGCCGCCGGCGGAGAAGCCGATCACGCCGATCCTGTGGGGATCGACGCCGAGCTCGGCCGCCTTGGCGCGCATCAGCCGCATCGCGCGCTGGCCGTCCTGGAACGGCGACACGGCGCTCCAGCCGTCGGCCGGGAGCCGGTAGTAGACCACCGCGGCGGTGACACCGATCGACTGCAGCCATTGCGCCGTGGGACGCGCCGCGCCGCCGATCTGGATGCGGAAGTAGCCGCCGCCACCGTAGATCACCACCGCCGTGCCGTTGGGATGCTCGGGCCGGTAGATCTCCATGCGCGCATCGCCGACGTTGGAGACCGCGCCGCGCGCGCTGCCCTCGGTGCCGAGCTTCTCCGGCCCTTGCGTGGCCTGCGGCCAATGGTTTTCCGGCCACAGATGCACCAGTTCCGGTCCGGCCGCCTGCGCCTGCGCCGCGCCGCCGGCCAGAACGCAGGCCAGCAGCCCCCCCGCCAGCCTGCGGCCAGCCACTCTGTCGATGCTCATGATTTCCCCTCCCGTTGCGGGATCGTTCTTTGCGCTTGGCGGCAGCCCGCCGCGCGGGCGGCTGCCCCTGGAGGACGCTCCGCGTCCGTTCGTCCGTCCCTGATCCGCACCGGGCACGATCGCCCGCGCGGACTCCTGCCGATCGGCGACCGCCGCCGCCGGAAACCGGCCGGCGGGCGCCTCCGCTTCCCCGTCAGTCGGGGCTCTTGTCGTCGACCCCGATGCCGGCGGCCACGACCGCCATGCCGCCATGGGGGGCGACGAACGCATCCTCGCCCTGGTCAAGCACCCGCTTGAGCTGGTCGCGGTCCAGCGCGCCTTCCCAGCGCGACACCACCACGGTGGCCACCGCGTTGCCGATGAAGTTGGTCAGCGAGCGGCACTCGGACATGAAGCGGTCCACGCCGAGGATCAGCGCCATGCCGGCCACCGGCACCTCCGGCACCACCGCCAGGGTCGCGGCCAGGGTGATGAAGCCGGCGCCGGTCACGCCGGCGGCGCCCTTGGAGCTGAGCATCGCCACCAGCAGCAGCGCGATCTGGTGGCCCAGGGTCAGCTCGGTGTTGGTGGCCTGGGCGATGAACAGCGCCGCCAGGGTCATGTAGATGTTGGTGCCGTCCAGGTTGAACGAGTAGCCGGTCGGCACCACCAGGCCCACCACCGACTTGGCGCAGCCGGCCTTCTCCATCTTCTCCATCAGCGACGGCAGCGCCGACTCCGACGAGGAGGTGCCCAGCACCAGCAGCAGCTCGGCCTTGAGGTAGCGGATCAGCTTGATCACCGAGAAGCCGCACAGGCGCGCGACCAGCCCCAGGATCACCAGCACGAACAGCAGCGAGGTCACGTAGAACGAGCCCACCAGCCAGGCCAGGTTGACCAGCGACTGCACCCCGTACTTGCCGATGGTGAAGGCGATCGCGCCGAACGCGCCGATCGGGGCGGCGCGCATCAGGATGTGCACCAGGCGGAACACCGGGGCGGTCAGCGCCTCCAGGAAATCCTGGATCGGCCGGCCGCGCTCGCCCACCAGCGCCAGCGCGATGCCGAACAGCACCGCCACGAACAGCACCTGCAGGATGTTGTCGCCGACGAACGGGCTGATCAGGGTCTTGGGGATGACGTCCATCAGGAACCCGACCAGGGTCAGCTCGTGCGACTTCTCCACGTAGCTGTGCACCGCGCTCTGGTCCAGGTCGGCCGGGTTGATGTTCATGCCCGCGCCCGGCTGCACCACGTGCGCCACGATCATCCCGACGATCAGCGCCAGGGTGGAGAAGAACAGGAAGTAGATCATCGACTTGGCGAATACCCGGCCGACTTCCTTGAGGTGGGTCATGCCGGCGATGCCGGTGACGATGGTCAGGAAAATGACCGGGGCGATGATCATCTTCACCAGCTTGATGAAGGCGTCGCCCAGCGGCTTGAGCGACTCGGCGAAGGCCGGCTCGAAGTGGCCCAGCGTGGCGCCCAGCACGATCGCGACGATCACCTGGAAATACAGCTGGCGGTAGAACGGCACGGGCGCCGTGGTGCGGCGGACGGGGGTGCTGACGTGCATGGAACGGCTCCGGTAGGGATGCGGGGACGGCGCCGGCGGGCGCCCGTACCCTGCCTTTTGTAGCCCAGCGGCGGCCCGGAGCAGATAACCTATTGGTACTACACCTCCCATTCAGGCCCTTGACGGCCTTAGACTTCAGTCCGGCCCGACGCTGCCGTTACCGCTGCGTCCGGACTGCGTTCCACCCGTTCCGCAGCACGATGGACCGCGCAAGTGCCCCTCCACCGCCTGCCCTGCAGACGCGCACTTGGTTCCACTCCTCTTTTTTACTTGACGACGAAAATTCCAATGCGCCATACCGCCCTGTTCACCGCCCTTCTCCTGGGCGTCGCCCCGCTGGCCGCCAGCGCCGCGAATTTCGACAACTGGCCGACCAAGTACAGCTTCGAGGACGGCACCGAGCTCGCCGCCACCGCCAATTTCGCCTACGACTACAACGACTTCTCCGGCGACGACCGCCTGGAGGACAAGGACTTCATGCGCCGCAAGGAGTTCGGCGCCACGCTGAAGAAGAAGGGCGTCTACGACGCGATGGTCTACTTCGACTTCCAGACCGACACCTGGCTGGACGTGTTCTTCCGCTTCGAGACCAAGGCCCTGCTCGGCAAGGACTACGGCCGCGTCCGCCTGGGCTACATGAAGACCCCGGTCGGCCTGGATTCGGTGACCAGTTCGCGCGCCACCAGCTTCCTGGAAGTGGGCCTGCCGTCGCAGGCGATCTACGAAGGCCGCCGCACCGGCGTGGAGTGGGTGCTGGAGCGTCCGCAGTACCTGCTGCAGGTCGGCGCCTACGGCGGCAAGGACCTGCAGGGCGACAACCCGGGCACCACCCAGGCGGTGCGCGCGGTGTGGACCCCGTTCAAGGCCGCCGGCGACGTGCTGCACCTGGGCGTGGCCGCCTCGGTGGAGAACCCGCGCGGCTACCACAACGGCCTGGACGTGAGCTTCCCGCCGGCCGCGCGCGTGCGTGCGCGCCCGGAAGCCGGCCTGACCGACGTGCGCCTGGTCGACTCCGGCAACCTGACCGGCGTCGACCAGATCCAGCGCGTCGGCCTGGAGCAGATCTGGATCCACGGTCCGTTCTCGATCCAGAGCGAAGCGCTGCAGATGAAGGTCACCCGCGACAACGGCCTGCCCGACTACACCGCCGACGGCGGCTACGTCTACGGCAGCTGGGTGCTCACCGGCGAGTCGCGACCGTACGCGGCCGGTGCGGTGGCCAACATCAAGCCCGCCAACGACTACGGCGCGGTCGAACTGCTGGCCCGCTACAGCACCCTGGACCTGAACGACGCCGGCATCGCCGGCGGCCGCCAGAACGCCTGGACGCTGGGCGCCAACTGGTACCTGACCAGCCACTTCAAGTTCCAGGCCAACTACGTCAACGCCGACGTGAAGCGCGCCGGCGTGCACACCAAGCCCGACATCGTCGAGCTGCGCGCGCAGGTGATGTTCTGACCTTGCTTGAAGGCCCCTCTCCCCACGGAGAGGGGCTGGGGTGAGGGGCGCCGCAGGCAACCGACAGCAGCGATGGCGATGAACGCGTCGCCACGCGCCAGCCCTGGCGAACCATCGCAGAGCATGTCCGAATTGTTTGCCGTTCGGGCGCGTGGCGAGGCGTTTGTCGTGGCGGCCGCCGTCAGTCTCCTGCGGCGCCCCTCGTCCGCTTCTGCGGGGCATCTCGCTTCGCGCCCCGGCCCGGCGCAGCGCGCCGGGCGTTCCGGCGTGTGCGAGCCGGGGGCCCGCAGGCAAAACGCCTTCATCCCAATGGAAGAGGCGAGTCGCCGCATAATCCCCGCATGTATTCCGCATTCCAACGAAAGCGCCTGCTGCTGACCCTGCTGGTGGTGCTCGGCGGCATGGTGATCGCGATGTTCGCGGCCGGCCACTTCGTCGAACGCCGCGCCCTGCAGGAGGAAAGCGGCTCGGTGCAGCGCCAGCTCGAGCTGTACGCGCAGGCCCTGCAGCAGCGCATCGACCGCTACCGCACCCTGCCGCAGATCCTCGCGCTGGATCCGGAACTGCGCGACGCCGTCGCCCATCCGCTGGCCGCCGGCGAGGTCGAGCGGCTCAACCGCAAGCTCGAACGCGCCAACAGCGTGACCCTATCGTCGACGCTGACCCTGATCGACCGCCATGGCACCGCACTGGCCGCCAGCAACTGGCGCGACCCGCGCAGCAACGTCGGCATCGACTACAGCTTCCGCCCCTACGTGCAGCAGGCGCTGGCCAGCGGCACCGGCCGCTTCTACGGCATCGGCCTGACCACCGGCGAGCCCGGCTATTTCCTGTCGCAGGCGATCCACGGCGAGGACGGCGCGGTGCAGGGCATCGTGGTGATCAAGATCGCGCTGGCGGCGCTGGAGCGCGAGTGGCTGCAGACCCCGGACATCGTGTTCGCCTCCGACGCGCACGGGGTGGTGTTCCTGGCCAGCCGCAACGAATGGCGCTACCGGCTGCTGGCGCCGCTGAGCGAAAGCGGCGAACGCGAACTGCGGCAGACCCGCCAGTACGCCGAGCAGGTGCTGCTGCCGTTGCGCCACCGCCGCCTCGAGGCCATCGGCGGCGGCCAGCTGGTCCGCATCGACGAGCCGCAGCTGCCGGACAAGCTGCTGTGGCGGACCCTGCAGCTGCCGGAGAGCCAGTGGCGCCTGCACCTGCTGCACGACACCCGCAACAGCGATGCCGCCGGGCGCACCGCCGCGATCGCCGCGGCCGGCACCTGGCTGGCGCTGGCCCTGCTGGTGCTGTTCGTGCAGCAGCGCCGGCGCCTGTCGGCGCTGCGCCAGCGCAGCCGGCGCGAGCTGGAGACGGTACTGCAGCAGCACGCGCAGGAACTGCGCACCGCCCAGGACGGCATCGTGCAGGCCGCACAGAAGGCCGACACCGGGCTGAGCCGCAGCCTGGAGCACCTGCCGCAGGGCGTGGTCATCATCGACGCCGAGCTCAACCTGGTGGCCTGGAACTCGCGCTACGTGGACCTGTTCCGGTTCCCCGCCGAGCTGGTCCAGGTCGGGCGGCCGATCGAGGACCTGTTCCGCTTCAACGCGCGCCGCGGCCTGCTCGGTCCCGGTCCGATCGAGGCGGCGATCGAACGCCGCCTCAACCACCTGCGCAGCGGCAAGCCGCACCTGCGCGAGAGCGAGAAGGAGGACGGCACGGTGCTGGAGATCCGCGGCAATCCGCTGCCCGACGGCGGCTTCGTCACCAGCTACGCCGACATCACCACCTACAAGAACGCCGCGCGCGAACTGCGTTCGCTGGCCGACGCGCTGGAACACCGCATCGCCGAACGCACCCGCGACCTCGACGAGGCCCGCCGCGAGGCCGAGGCGGCCAACCGCTACAAGACCCGCTTCGTCGCCTCGGCGGTACACGACCTGCTGCAGCCGCTCAACGCCGCGCGC
>DNXT01000454.1:6457-6675 GCA_003505795.1 Lysobacteraceae bacterium
TGGCGGCGCAGGACGCGATCCTCAACAGCCTGCTGGACATCTCGCGGATGGAGTCGGGCCAGCTGCAGACCCGGGTGCGCGACTTCGCCCTGCAGCCGCTGCTGGACGCGCTGCTGCGCGAGTCCGGGATCATCGCCGCCAACAGCGGGCTCGTCCTCGAAGGCGTGGCCACGCGCGCGGTGATCCGCAGCGACGAGGCGCTGCTGCGGCGGATCCTG
>DNXT01000448.1 GCA_003505795.1 Lysobacteraceae bacterium
GGCGACCCGCTGTACAACTTCGCCGGCCGCGCCCTGATCAGCCGGGGCCTGCCGCTGCCGCGCGCGTTCGACCGCACCGAACAATGGGGCTTCGACACCAGCAAGCGGCCGCCGGCCGAGCGCGACGGCTACCGGCCGCCGCTGAAGCTGGCGGTGCTGCTGCCGCTGACCGGCAACCTGGCCACCGCCGCGGCCCCGGTCCGCGACGGCCTGCTGGCCGGCTACTACGCCGAGACCCGGCGCCGCCCGGAAATCGAGTTCATCGACACCGCCGGCACCGCCGCCGGCGCCAATGCCGCCTACGACAAGGCGGTCGGCGACGGCGCCGACTACGTGGTCGGCCCGCTCAGCCGCGACGAGGTCAGCGCGCTGTTCGCGCGGCCGCAGCTGAGCGTGCCGGTGCTGGCGCTGAACCGTCCGGCCGACAGCAAGGGACCGCCCAGCGGCAGCGCCGGCTTCTCGCTGGCGCCGGAGGACGACGGCATCATGGCCGCCGAATACCTGCTGGCGCGCGAACGCCGCAACGTGCTGCTGATCGGCAGCAGCGACGACAACGGCCGGCGCGCCACCCAGGCGTTCCGCGAGCGCTTCGCCGAGCGCGGCGAGCATGTCGGCATCGGCGGCGCCGCGCTGGAACCGCGGATGCGGCGCGTCCAGCGGTGCATCCAGCGCGATCGTGGTCAGCTGCCGCCACAGCAGGGCGTGCTCGCGCTGCTCGCGCAGCCGCGCGGCCATCTGCGCGGCGCCGCGCAGGCGCAGGAACGGGATCTCGTCCACCCGCTGCAGCAGTGCGTCGAGGCTGCCGAAATGCGCGAGCAGCACCGCCGCGGACTTGGCGCCGATCCCGGTCACGCCGGGGATGTTGTCGATCGCGTCGCCGCACAGCGCCAGGTAGTCGGCGATCTGGTGCGCGTGCACGCCGTGGCGGGCCTTGACCCCGTCCGCGCTCCAGCGCTGGTTGCGCGCGTAGTCCCACTGCTCGTCGTGCCCGACCAGCAGCTGCGACAGGTCCTTGTCGGCGGACACGATCACGCCGCGGAAGCCGTCGCCGCGCGCGGCATGCAGGGCCGAGCCGATCAGGTCGTCGGCCTCGTAGCGGTGGTGGGCCAGCACCGCCAGCCCGAGCGCCGCGCACAGCGCCTTGCAGTGCGCGAACTGGCGCCGCAGCTCGTCCGGGGCCGGTGCGCGGTTGCCCTTGTAGGCCGGGTAGAGGGCGTGCCGGAAGCAGCTGTCCAGCGCCTCGTCGAAGGCGATCACGATGTGCCCGGGGCGCTCGCGCTCGATCAGATCGAGCACGAACCGGGTGAAGCCGTGCACGGCATTGGTCGGCCAGCCCTGCGCGTCGCGGAACTCGTCCGGCACCGAGTGCCAGGCCCGGAACACGTACAGGCTGGCGTCGACCAGGTACAGCGGGGCCGGTCGCGGATCCATCAGCGTGGCCCGCGGGCTAAAGGATGCCGGGAGGCGGCCGATATGCCGGGACGGATCATGGCGTCCAGTCGGTGAGCAGTGATTCCGGGTCCGGGCGTTCGCGTTCCGGTGCGCTCAGCTTCGGGGTCCCGATATGGATGAAACCTGCGATCGTCTCGTTCTCGTGCAGGCCCAGGCGCGTGCGCACGGCCGGGTCGTAGGCCATCCAGGCGGTCAGCCATTGCGCGCCGAAGCCGTAGGCCTGCGCCGCCTGCAGCAGCGCGAAGCAGACGCAGCCGGCGGTCAGCAGCTGCTCCTGCTCGGGCACCTTGTGGCCCGGCTGCAGCCGGGCCACGACCGCGATCACCAGCGGCGCCTGCGAGAAGCGCTGGCGGTCCTTGTCGACCGCGGCGTCCGGCGCCTGCGGATCGCGTTCGCGGGTGCGCCGGGCCAGGTAGTCGCCCAGCGCCTGGCGGGCATCGCCGGCGATGCGCAGGAACCGGAACGGCACCAGCTTGCCGTGGTCGGGGACGCGCACCGCCGAGCGCAGCATGTGCAGCAGCGTGTCCTGGTCCGGGGCCGGCTCGCCGAGCTGCTTGGACGGCACCGAGCGGCGCTCGTCCAGCGCCTGCAGCGAATAAAGTGTGTGCATAATCGCAGTTTCGAGCATTCGTGGTCCGATTATAGACGGCCATCCGCACCCGCCGCCGGCAGGCAATGGGGCGGTCCGGGCTCGAGCATCGTTTCGTCGACGGGCATCGCGTTCGTCCCCGCATACCCAGCCAGGCCATGAACGAACCGGTATTTGTCGACGAACTGCCCAGCCGCAACCCGCAGTTGCTGGAGCAGGTGCGCGAGATCGTGCTGGTGCCGCTGGCCGACGCCTTCATGGAGGTGCAGGACGTGCTGGCCGAGGCGTTGTTCCGCGCCGCCGAGCGCGCCGGTGCCGGCCAGAACGACTACTTCGAGGCGATCCAGCTGCTGCGCCGGCAGCGCGAGCCGGTGACGGCGAACTTCCGCGCCCACCTGGCCAAGGCCTGGCAGGCGCTGGACGCCGGGCGCCCGCTGTCGGTGGAGCGCACCCTGACCCGCAATCCGGTCGACCTGGGCCTGGTGTCCGAGCACGAGCTGGAGGTGCGGCTGGCGGTGCGCAACCTCGCCGGCGCGATCCAGCACCAGTGGCGTCCGGAGCTGATGCGGCTGAACCGCTACCTGGGATTCATCGCCGGCGGATTGCGGATCGACGCCGACACCAATCCGTTCGGCCCGGAACACCTGGGAGTGGCGGTCTACGAAGCCTTCCACGGCCTGCCGCTGGCGCCGAAGGTGCACCTGGCGGTGGTCAAGATCTGCGAGCGGCAACTGCTCGAGCGCGTCGGCCCGTTGTATTCGGACCTGGAGCGCTCGCTGGCGCAGGTGACGCGCCTGCGCGAC
>DNXT01000084.1:0-3014 GCA_003505795.1 Lysobacteraceae bacterium
CCAGCAGCACGCCGCCGCACAGCAGTACCGGCAGCGGCCCGCGCTGGTCGGCGATGGCGCCGAAGACCGGCTGCACCGCGCCCCAGACGAACTGCCCGACGGCCAGGGCGAAGCTGATCGCGGCGATGCCGATGCCGGTGTCGCGATGGATCGGATCGACGAACAGGCCGGTGGTCTGGCGCGCGCCCATGGTCAGCATCAGCATCGCCGAGGCGGTGAGCAGCAGTCCCCAGTGCGTGGGCGGGCGCACGGCGGCGGCTGGCGTCGTGTCCGCGCTCATGGCGTCTCTCCGGCGTTGCGCAGTACGTGGTCGAGGCGCCTGAGGGTGTCGTGCAGCCCGGTGGTGGCCGCGCTTCCGTACAGCGCCTCGATGCGGTCCTGCGCGCGTTGCCAGTGCGGCAGCGCGCGGCGCAGCAGCCGGCGTCCGGCGGCGCTGATCGCCACGACCTTCTGGCGCGCATCGTCGCCGCGGGTTTCCTGCATCCAGCCGGCGGCGAGCATCGGCTTGAGGTTGCGGCTGAGCGTGCTGCGGTCCATGCCCAGGTTCTCGGCCAGCGCGCCGAGCTGCTTGGGCTCGCCGGCGCGGCGCAGGATCGAGTATTCGTTGAGGCTCAGCCCGACCCGCGCCAGCTCGCGGTCGTAGACCAGCGAGGTGCGGCGCGCGGCGCGGCGCAGGTAGAAGCAGGTGCAGCGGCAGGCGGCTTCGGGCATGGCGGCGGGCGGGAGCGGCGGTTGCGCGATGATAAGTGCATATGCACGTAATTTGCCAGCGGCCGGCGCAACGTGGGGTCGAACAAGGACCGCACGGCGTAAGCCGCGGGTGTTCGATCCGAAGCGGGACTTGCCGATCCGCGCGGCGCGGCAGCCGATAGCGAATGCCATCGACCAGGCACCCAGGAGCCATGCCGGTATCCGGGCCGCGTACCTTCCCCCTTCATGCCTGTGGGAGGGACTTCAGTCCCGCTGGGCTTGCCCGGCAAAGCGTCGGGACTGAAGTCCCTCCCACAGGAGGAGCTCTTGCCGGTCGAAGACAGGGGGCGACGTTGTCGCCCCCGTTGCCGCTACCAACGGTACGCTGCCGACACCTGGTACTGCCGCCCGGCGATCGGGCGGCCCATGAACACGCCGCCGGTGGCCGCGCCAGGCACGCGCACGTTGCCTTCGGTCAGGCCGAGTTCGTCGGTGACGTTGCTGCCGCTGGCGACGAACTCCCAGTGGTCGCCGACGTGCAGGCTCGCGCCGACGTCGACCATGTCGTAGGACGGCAGGCGCTGGGTGTTGGCGAGGTCGGCGAAGCGCTCGCCGATGTAGGAGTAGGTGGCGAACAGCTTGAGGTCGCCGAACGGCAGGCTCCAGTAGTAGCTCGGGGTCAGCCGGTACTGGCGCTTGGGCTGGCGCATCACCTGGTTGCCGGTGTATTCGCGGTAGTTGCGGTACTTCGCGTCCAGCCACACGCCGGTGCCGGCCAGCTCGAAGCCGCCGAACGGCCGGATCGCGCCTTCCACCTCGAGACCATAGGCGCGCGAGTCGCCGACCGTGGTGAAGTTGCTGCCGTCGGCCAGGAACGCCTGGAACGGCGAGTTCTTGAAGGTGTTGTAGAACGCGGTCAGGTACAGGTCGTAGCTGGCGGCGCCGGATTTCAGGCCCAGCTCGTACTGGTCCACTTCCTGCACCTTGTCCTGGCCGTCGCGCAGGTTGTCGAAGCCGGGGAACTTGACCCCGGAATTGGCCCGCGCGAACAGGCTGTTGTGCTCGTCGAGCTTGAAGTTCAGGCCGACCGTCCACGACAGCTCGTCGTCGTCCTGGTCGATGCGGCGGGTGCTGGCCAGCGCCACCGAGGTCTCGTTGTCGTAGAGCGTGTCCGGGTTGCCGTCCAGGTCCACGGTCGCGGTGTCGTGGACGTTGCCGGTCACGCTCTGGCGCTCGTAGCGCAGGCCCAGGTCCAGGCGCAGGCGCTCGTTGAGCTCCCACTCGTCGGCGACGAAGGCGGCGATGTTCTCGCCGGTGTAGTCGGCGCGCAGGTTGAAGAACGCGGTGCTGGCGAAGCCGTCGCGGGTGACCTGGCGGCCGTCGTCGAGGACGACGTCGACGCGGCGCGCATGGTTCTGCGCGGTCAGCAGCATGTTGTTGCCCAGGTACCAGGTGTCGTCGGAGGTGTAGCGCGCGTAGTACACGCCGACCGTCAGCGTGTTGCCGGCGAACAGGTCGCGGCTCAGGCGCAGGTCGTTGGTGAAGGAGTTCAGGCGCTTGTCCACCGACCACCAGCCGGCTTCCAGCACCTGCTGGTCCGGACCGACCGCGCCCCCGCCGTTGGCATAGGTCGCGCTGCCGGTGCTGCCGTAGCCGGCGATGTAGTCGCCCAGGGCCTGCGGCGCGTCGCCGGTGAACAGCGCATAGGTCGGCGCGGTGCCGCCCATCACGTTGAAGCGGTCGGCGAGGGTCCAGTCGCCGAGCTGCCAGTCCAGCGCGCCGCCGAACACGTCGATGTTGACGCCGCGGCCGTCGGCCAGGTCGCGGCGGATGGTCTCGCCGTTCGGCCCGACCGGCAGCTCGACGTTGCGGAAGTCGCGGCTGAGCAGGGTGCCGGTCTGCGGGTCCAGGCCGGGGAAGCCGGACAGGTCGCGGCCGTCGTTGCGCGACAGCAGCGGGATCGCGGTGTAGAACGCGTTGTTGTCGTCGGTGTGGCGCGCATAGAACGTCAGCTCGCCGCTGTCCCAGCGCTTGCTCAGGGTGGCGCTGAACTGGCCGCCCTTGTCGGCGGAGAACTGCGGATCGCGCACGCCGTCGCTCTCGCGGAAGAAGCCGCCGACGCTGTAGTACCAGCCGTTGCCCATCGGCCCGCTGTTGAACAGGTCGATGCGGCGCAGGCCGTCGCTGCCGCCGGTGACGCGCACGCTGCCTTCGGGTTCGTCCTGGCCCTTCTTCTGGATGAAGTTGACGGTGATGCCGGGCTGGCCGTTGGAGAAGATCGGGCTGGAGCCGCCGCGCAGCACTTCCATGCGCTCGACGGTGTC
>DNXT01000084.1:3221-3570 GCA_003505795.1 Lysobacteraceae bacterium
TCCATGCGCTCGACGGTGTCGTCGGTGCGGAACAGCGTGGAGTTCTCCAGGAACGACAGCGTCGGCGGCGGGAACAGCGGCGAGCCGTCCAGCTGCATGGTCACGAACGGCGCGTCGCCCTCGGACGGCATGCCGCGCACGAAGATGTTGGCGCCGGTGCCGCCGCCGCTGGGCTCGGCCCAGACGCCGGGCACGATCTTGAGCAGGTCGGCGGTGCTCTGCGGCACCGCTTCCTGGATCTGCTCGGGCGTGGCGGTGGTGATCGAGAAGCTGGCGTCGCGCTTGCGCAGGCCCTGGAAGCGGGCGGTGCCGCTGACGACGATGGCGTCGAGCGTGGTCGGGTCCTGGC
>DNXT01000085.1 GCA_003505795.1 Lysobacteraceae bacterium
GCGCGGCCGGCCGCACCCTCGACTGGCAGGCCGAGGTGCTGGGCCAGGGCGAACTGCTGTCGTCCACGCTCGGCGCCGCCTACCTGCGCGCCAATGGCCTGGACATGGGCTGGATGGACGCGCGCGACTGGCTCGACGCGCTGCCGCCGCAGCCCAACCAGAGCGAGTGGTCGCGGCGCCTGTCGGTGTCGTGCCAGTGGCAGGCCAACGCCAGCTGGAGCGCGCGCTTCAACCAGCAGCCGAGCCGGCTGCTGATCACCCAGGGCTTCATCTCGCGGCACCAGGACGGCGGCACCGCGATCCTCGGCCGCGGCGGCTCGGATACCTCGGCGGCGTACTTCGGCGCGCTGCTCGGCGCCAGCCGCGTGGAGATCTGGACCGACGTGCCCGGCATGTTCAGCGCCAACCCGAAGGAGGTGCCGGACGCGCGCCTGCTGACCCGGCTGGACTACTACGAGGCGCAGGAAATCGCCACCACCGGCGCCAAGGTGCTGCATCCGCGCTCGATCAAGCCGTGCCGCGATTCCGGGGTGCCGATGGCGATCCTGGACACCGAGCGCCCGGACATGCCGGGCACCAGCATCGACGGCGCCGCCGAGCCGGTGCCGGGGGTCAAGGCGATCAGCCGCCGCAACGGCATCGTGCTGGTGTCGATGGAAGGCATCGGCATGTGGCAGCAGGTCGGCTTCCTCGCCGACGTGTTCGGGCTGTTCAAGAAGCACGGCCTGTCGGTGGACCTGATCGGCTCGGCCGAGACCAAC
The DNA here is from genome assembly GCA_003505795.1 of Lysobacteraceae bacterium. GTDB lineage: Bacteria > Pseudomonadota > Gammaproteobacteria > Xanthomonadales > Xanthomonadaceae > UBA8801. Next base: position 762 of record DNXT01000085.1, read on the forward strand.
GTCACCGTGTCGCTGGACCCGTCCGAGAACCTGGTCAGCACCGACGTGCTGGCGGCGCTGTCGGCGGACCTGTCGAAGATCTGCAAGGTCAAGATCATCGTCCCCTGCGCGGCGATCACCCTGGTCGGGCGCGGCATGCGCTCGCTGCTGCACAAGCTCTCGGACGTGTGGGCCACGTTCGGCAAGGAGCGCGTGCACATGATCTCGCAGTCGTCCAACGACCTGAACCTGACCTTCGTGATCGACGAGGCCGACGCCGACGGCCTGTTGCCGATCCTGCACGCCGAGCTGATCGATTCCGGGGCGATGCCGGTCGGCGAGGGCGAGGTGTTCGGGCCGCGCTGGCGCGAGATCATCGGCTCGGTGCGGCCGCGGCCGGTGCCGTGGTGGAAGGGCCAGCGCGGCCATCTGCTGCAGCTGGCCAAGGCCGGCACGCCGCGCTACGCGTACCACCTGCCGACGGTGCGCGAACGCGCCCGGCAGCTGGCGGCGATCCCGGCGATCGACCAGCGCTACTACGCGATCAAGGCCAATTCGCACCCGGCGATCCTCGAGGCGCTGGTGCAGGAGGGCTTCGGCCTGGAGTGCGTGTCCCACGGCGAGCTGCGGCGGGTGTTCGACACGCTGCCGGAGCTGTCGCCGCGCCGGGTCCTGTTCACCCCCAGCTTCGCGCCGAAGTCCGAGTACGAGGCCGCGTTCGCGCTGGGGGTGACCGTCACCGTCGACAGCGTCGAGGCGCTGCGGCAGTGGCCCGACGTGTTCCGCGGGCGCAGCGTGTGGCTGCGCATCGACCTCGGCCATGGCGACGGCCACCACGAGAAGGTCAACACCGGCGGCAAGGCCTCCAAGTTCGGCCTGTCGGCCGCGCGCGTGGACGAGTTCGTCGATGCCGCGCGCGCGCTGCAGATGAGCATCACCGGCCTGCACGCGCACCTGGGCAGCGGGGTGGAGACCGCCCAGCACTGGCGCCTGATGTGCGACGAGCTGGCCGGCTTCGCGCGGCGCATCGGCAGCGTGGAGACGCTGGACATCGGCGGCGGCCTGCCGATCCCCTACGGCGCCGAGGACGAGCCGTTCGACCTCGATGCCTGGGCCGCCGGCCTGGCCGAGGTGAAGTCGGTGCATCCGGCGTTCCGCCTGGCGATCGAGCCGGGCCGTTTCCTGGTCGCCGAGGCCGGCGTGCTGCTGGCGCACGCGACCCAGGTGATCGAGAAGGACGGCGTGCACCGGGTCGGCCTGGACGCCGGCATGAACACCCTGATCCGGCCGGCGCTGTACGACGCCTGGCACGACATCGAGAACCTCGACCGGCTGGAGGCCGGGGCCGACGGCTGCTTCGACGTGGTCGGGCCGATCTGCGAATCGTCGGACATCTTCGGCAAGCGCCGGCGCCTGCCGCTGGCGACCGCGCCGGGCGACGTGATCCTGATCGCCGACGCCGGCGCCTACGGCTACTGCATGGCCAGCACCTACAACCAGCGCGAACTGCCGCGCGAAGACGTGATCGATGGCTGACCTGCGCGTCCGCCGTCGTCCACCACCTCTTCGGCCGGCGCCGCGCGCGATGCGCGCGGCGCCGGCCCGCATCGTCCCGGAATTTCCATGAGCACCTTCGACAAACACCAGATCGCCCGCTTCCGCTTCGTCCGCTGCGCCTTCGACGCGCAGACCGGCGTGGCCTCGCTGGTGTATGCCTTCGACCAGGGGCCGGAGATGGTCGAGACGGTGAGCGTGCCCGGCGCCCCGTTCGTGCTGGACGGCGCACGCGCCGAGGCGGTGCAGCGGGCGCTGCGCCTGCTGCACCTGCTGGCCGGGGTGAGCTACTACAAGGCCGCGGTGCCGGAGAACGTGGTCGTCGACGGCTACGCCATCGACGCGGACACCGCCGCGCTGGTGGAGAGCGTCTACCTGCACGGCCTGGGCGAATTCGCCTACCGCAACGGGCTGGACCTGCATGGCCGCTTCAGGCTGCCGGTGAGTCTCCCCGCAGCAGACGGGGATGAGGGTACGGCGGCCGGCCAGGCGCCCCGCGCCGGCCTGCGCGAACACGCGCTGGTGGCGATCGGCGGCGGCAAGGATTCGCTGGTCAGCATCGAGGCGCTGCGTGCCGCCGGGGTGGCGCAGACCGTCACCTGGATCGGCGGATCGCAGCTGATCCGCGCCTGCGCCGAGCGCACCGGCCTGCCGATGCTCAACATCGGGCGCGCGCTGGCGCCGGAGCTGTTCGAGCTCAACCGGCAGGGCGCCTGGAACGGCCACATCCCGGTGACCGCGGTGAACTCGGCGATCCTGGTGTTCGCCGCGCTGCTGGCCGGGGTCGACCAGGTGGTGTTCTCCAACGAGCGCTCGGCCAGCTACGGCAGCCAGATCGTCGCTCCCGACGGCAGCGTCACCGCCGAGGTCAACCACCAGTGGTCCAAGGGCTGGGCGTTCGAGAAGGCGTTCGGCGAATACGTCGAGCGCCACGTCGCCGCCGACCTGCACTACTACTCGCTGCTGCGCCCGCTGTCGGAGCTGGCGGTGGCGCGCCAGTTCGCCAGGAACGACCACTACGACGCGCATTTCTCCAGCTGCAACCGCAACTTCCACATCATGGGCGAGCGCCCGGTCAACCGCTGGTGCGGGGTGTGCCCGAAGTGCCACTTCGTGTTCCTGGCGCTGGCGCCGTTCATGCCGAAGACGCGGCTGGTGCGCATCTTCGGCCGCAACCTGCTCGACGACGCCAGCCAGGCCGGCGGCTTCGACGCGTTGCTGGAGTTCCAGGACCACAAGCCGTTCGAGTGCGTCGGCGAAGGCCGCGAGTCGCGGGCGGCGCTGGCGGCGCTGGCCGCGCGCGCCGAGTGGCAGGAGGACGCGCTGGTCAAGCGCTTCGTCCGCGAGATCCAGCCGCAACTGCAGGCCGGCGAACTGGAGCTGGAGCCGCTGCTGGCGATCGAGGACAACGTGCCCGACTCGCGCAACGGCCAAGGCCATGGCGTGCACCGCATCCCGGCCGTGCTGTGGGAGCGCGTGCGTGCGAATTTCGCAGCTTGAGGGCCGGCGCGTCGCGCTGTGGGGCTGGGGGCGCGAAGGGCGCGCGGCGTATCGCGCGTTGCGCGATCGGGAATCGGGAATCGGCAATCGGGAATCGGCGAAGCGGTTGCCGCTGACCCTGTTCTGCTCGCCGGGCGAAGCCGATGAGGCGCGTGCGCTGGGTGATCCCGCATTGCAGGTCGAGACCGAGGCGAGCGCCGAGCGGCTTTCCGCCTTCGAGGTGGTGATCAAGTCGCCGGGCATCAGTCCGTACCGGCCCGAGGCGATGGCCGCGGCGGCGGCCGGCACCTGCTTCCTCGGCGGCACCGCGCTGTGGTTCGCCGAGCACGCGCAGCCGGGCGGGCTGGTGCCGGGCGCGGTCTGCGTGACCGGCACCAAGGGCAAGAGCACGACCACGGCGCTGCTGGCGCACCTGCTGCGCGCCGGCGGGCATCGCACCGCGCTGGCC
>DNXT01000368.1 GCA_003505795.1 Lysobacteraceae bacterium
AACCGCTCTTCCGATCTCGGCCTCGGTCAGCACCACCTGGCGGCCGAGCCGGTCGAACAGGCGCACCCGCAGGTCCGCCTCGAGCAGGCCGATGCGCTTGCTGACCGCCGGCTGGGTCAGGTGCAGGCGCTCGGCCGCGGCGGAGAAGCTGCCCGACTCGGCGATGGCCAGGAACGCGGCCAGGTTGGCGATGTCCATGAAGTCGCTTTGGTTATGGATTTGGATGAAAAATATGAATTTGTTTTATGGGGCGCAAGTTCCTAGGATGGATCCTCCAGCCAGGCGAGCCGTGGCCCGCCTCCAGCCAGAACCGATGCGAGAACCCCGATGGCCGGCAAGACCCTGTACGACAAGCTGTGGGAGATGCACGAAGTCAAGCGCCGCGACGACGGCTCTTCGCTCATCTACATCGACCGCCACATCCTGCACGAGGTGACCTCGCCGCAGGCGTTCGAGGGCCTGCGCCTGGCCGGCCGCCGGCCGTGGCGGGTCGACGCCAACATCGCCACCCCCGACCACAACGTGCCGACCACCCGCGCCGAGCGCCAGGGCGGGCTGCCGGCGATCGCCGACGAGGTCTCGCGGCTGCAGGTGCAGACCCTGGACGAGAACTGCGAGGACTTCGGCATCCTCGAGTTCAAGATGAACGACGCCCGCCAGGGCATCGTCCACGTGGTCGGCCCCGAGCAGGGCGCGACCCTGCCGGGCATGACCGTGGTCTGCGGCGATTCGCACACCTCCACGCACGGCGCCTTCGGCGCGCTGGCGCACGGCATCGGCACCTCCGAGGTCGAGCACGTGCTGGCCACGCAGTGCCTGGTCGCCAAGAAGATGAAGAACATGCAGGTGCGGGTCGAAGGCACGCTGCCGTTCGGCGTCACCGCCAAGGACATCGTGCTGGCGGTGATCGGCAGGATCGGCACCGCCGGCGGCAACGGCCACGCGCTGGAGTTCGCCGGCAGCGCGATCCGCGCGCTGTCGGTGGAAGGCCGCATGACGATCTGCAACATGGCGATCGAGGCCGGCGCGCGCGTCGGCATGGTCGCCTGCGACGCCAGGACCATCGCCTACGTGAAGGACCGCCCGTTCGCGCCGAAGGGCGCCGACTGGGACGCCGCGGTGGCGGCATGGCAGGACCTGGTGTCCGATGCCGACGCGCACTTCGACACCGTGGTGGAACTGCGCGCGGAAGAGATCAAGCCGCAGGTCAGCTGGGGCACCTCGCCGGAGATGGTGCTGGCGGTGGACCAGAACGTGCCGGACCCGGCGCAGGAATCCGATCCGGTCAGGAAGGACTCGATCACCCGCGCGCTGAAGTACATGGGCCTGCAGGCCAACCAGCCGATCACCGCGATCCGGCTCGACCGCGTGTTCATCGGGTCGTGCACCAACTCGCGGATCGAGGACCTGCGCGCCGCCGCCGAGGTGGCGAAGGGCCGCAAGGTCGCCGCCAGCGTCAAGCAGGCGCTGGTGGTGCCGGGCTCGGGCCTGGTCAAGGCGCAGGCCGAGGCCGAGGGCCTGGACAAGGTATTCCTGGAGGCCGGCTTCGAATGGCGCGAGCCGGGTTGCTCGATGTGCCTGGCGATGAACCCGGACAAGCTCGGCAGCGGCGAGCACTGCGCCTCCACCTCCAACCGCAACTTCGAGGGCCGCCAGGGCGCCGGCGGCCGCACCCACCTGGTGAGCCCGGCGATGGCCGCGGCCGCCGCGGTGGCCGGCCATTTCGTCGATGTGCGCGAATTGTCCGAAGAGCCGGGACCCGGGACCCGGGACCCGGGACCGGAAAAGGCGCAGAGCCGGCAGCCCGACATCAATGCCGCTTTTGCCTTCCCCGGGTCCCCGGTCCCGGGTCCCGGGTCCCGATAAGCGCCCTCTTTTCCCGCAGGCAGCCTCCCATGAAAGCCTTCACCACCCACACCGGCCTGGTCTGCCCTCTGGACCGCGCCAACGTCGATACCGACCAGATCATCCCCAAGCAGTTCCTGAAGTCGATCAAGCGCAGCGGCTTCGGCCCGAACCTGTTCGACGAGTGGCGCTACCTCGACGTCGGCCAGCCCGGCCAGGACAGCAGCGCGCGTCCGGTCAATCCCGAGTTCGTGCTGAACTTCCCGCGCTACCAGGGCGCCAGCGTGCTGCTGGCGCGCGAGAACTTCGGTTGCGGCTCCTCGCGCGAGCACGCGCCGTGGGCGCTGGACGAATACGGCTTCCGCGCGGTGATCGCGCCGAGCTTCGCCGACATCTTCTTCAACAACAGCTTCAAGAACGGGCTGCTGCCGATCGTGCTGGACGCGGCCGACGTCGACGTGCTGTTCGCGCAGTGCGAGGCGACCGAGGGCTACCGCCTGACCGTGGACCTGGCGGCGCAGACGGTGACGCGCCCGGACGGGGTACGGCACGGCTTCGAGATCGACGCGTTCCGCAAGCATTGCCTGCTGCACGGGCTGGACGACATCGGCCTGACCCTGCAGGACGCCGAGGCGATCCGCGCGTTCGAGGCCGGGCATCGCCGCAGCCAGCCGTGGCTGTTCGGCGCGGTGCGCTGAGCGCCGCCGGCATGGGCGCGCAGTCCCACGAACAGGCGGTGCAGGCGCAGTTCGGCGCGCAGGCCGCGGCCTACCTGGACAGCGCGGTGCATGCGCAGGGAACCGAGTTCGCGGCGCTGCGCGAGGCGGTGGCGGCCAATGCCGGGGCGCGGGTGCTCGACCTCGGCTGCGGCGCCGGCCACGTCAGCTTCCAGGTCGCCGAGTTCTGCGAGGACGTGGTCGCCTACGACCTGTCCGCGCCGATGCTGGAAGTCGTGGCGCGCAGCGCCGCCGAGCGCAGCCTGGACAACATCCGCACCTGGCGCGGCGCGGCCGAGCGCCTGCCGTTCGCCGACGGCGCGTTCGACTTCGTGTTCAGCCGCTACTCGGCCCACCACTGGCGCGACGTCGGCCTGGCGCTGCGCGAGGTCCGGCGCGTGCTGGCGCCGGACGGCGCGGCCTGCTTCATCGACGTGGCCGCGCCCGGCACGCCGCTGCTGGACACCCATCTGCAGGCGGTCGAGCTGCTGCGCGACGGCAGCCACGTGCGCGACTACTCGGCGGCCGAGTGGCTGTGCACGGCCGGCGAGGCGGGACTGCAGGTGCAGCGCCTGCAGCGCCAGCGCCTGTGGCTGGAGTACGCCTCGTGGGTGGAGCGCATGCGCACGCCGGAGCTGATGCGCGCGGCGATCCGCGCGCTGCAGCAGGGCGCGCCGGCCGAGGTGCGCGAGCATTTCGAGATCGCCGACGATGGCAGCTTCAGCACCGACGTGATCGTGCTGTGGGCCAGGCGGGGTTAGTCCGGTTCGATGTCTTTCATCCGCCCTTCGTAGGAGCGACTTCAGTCGCGATGGGGCTTTCCCGGTAAAGCTTCGAGACTGAAGCCGCTCCTGCGAAGAGCAAAAAAACAAAAGCACAAGGACAAGAACAAAGATGAGCAAGCAGATCCTGGTTCTCCCCGGCGACGGCATCGGCCCGGAGATCGTCGCCGAGGCGGTCAAGGTGCTGGAGAAGGTCGACGCGCAGCATGGGCTGGGCCTGCAGCTGGCGTTCGACGAACTCGGCGGCGCCGCCTACGACAAGTACGGCAGCCCGCTCGCCGACCAGACCCTGGCGCGCGCGCGCGCGGCCGACGCGGTGCTGCTCGGTGCGGTCGGCGGGCCGAAGTGGGACGCGATCGACCCGGCGCTGCGCCCGGAGCGCGGCCTGCTCAAGATCCGCTCGCAGCTGGGCCTGTTCGCCAACCTGCGCCCGGCGCTGCTGTACCCGCAGCTGGCCGGGGCCTCGACGCTGAAGCCGGAGGTGGTCGCCGGGCTGGACATCCTGATCGTGCGCGAGCTGACCGGCGGCATCTACTTCGGCGCGCCGCGCGGCCAGGAAGTGCTGGCCGACGGCCAGCGCAAGGCCTACGACACGCTGCCCTACAGCGAGAGCGAGATCGCCCGCATCGCCCGGGTCGGTTTCGAGATGGCGCGCGTGCGCGACCGCAAGCTGTGTTCGGTCGACAAGGCCAACGTGCTGGCGTCGAGCCAGCTGTGGCGCACCGTGGTCGAGGAGGTGGCCAGGGACTACGCCGACGTGGCGCTGTCGCACATGTACGTCGACAACGCGGCGATGCAGCTGGTGCGCGCGCCCAAGCAGTTCGACGTGATCGTCACCGACAACATGTTCGGCGACATCCTCTCCGACCAGGCCTCGATGCTGACCGGCTCGATCGGCATGCTGCCGTCGGCGTCGCTGGACGCGAACAACAAGGGCATGTACGAGCCCTGCCACGGCTCGGCCCCGGACATCGCCGGGCAGGGCGTGGCCAATCCGCTGGCGACGATCCTGTCGGTGGCGATGCTGCTGCGCTACAGCTTCGCCCAGCCCGGCGCGGCCGATGCGATCGAGCAGGCGGTCGGCCGCGTGCTCGACCAGGGCCTGCGCACAGCCGACATCTGGTCGGAAGGCACGACCCAGGTCGGCACCGCCGCGATGGGCGATGCGGTGGTGGCGGCGCTGTGAAAGGCGGGGATTAGGGATTCGGGATTGGGGATTCGCAAGAGCGGGAGGGCTGCTGCTCTTGCGTGAAAACGGAACGGCCGGTGGATCGCTCCACCGGCCGTTTTCGTATCCGTTCGCGGCAATCCGCTTTTGCGAATCCCCAATCCCGAATCCCCAATCCCGACCGCCTCAGGCCACCACCGCGTCGCTGCTGCTGCGCGCGGCCTGGCGCTGGCGCAGCAGCCGGTTGGCGACGTCCAGCCAGGCCAGCGCGCTGGCCTCGATGATGTCCTTGCTGGTGCCGGTGCCTTCGTATTCGACGCCGTCGTGGCGCACGCTCAGGCTGGCCTCGCCGCGCGCGTCGGCGCCGATGCCGACGCTGTGGACCTGGTAGCTGTCCAGTTCCAGCTTGACCCCGGTGGCCGAGGCCAGCGCGCCGAACAGCGCGTCGACCGGGCCGTTGCCCTGCGCGGTCTCGGCGACGCGGTTGCCGTCCGGGTCGGACAGCTCGACCAGCGCGTTGGCGCGGCTGCCGACGTCGCTGATCGTCATCGAGGCCAGGCGGTAGCCGTCCTGCGCGGTGGCGTCCTGCATCAGCGCCTGCAGGTCGGCGTCGTTGACCACGCGCTGCCGCTCGCACAGTTCCTTGAACTGCTCGAACACCAGTTTCAGCTCTTCCTCTTCCAGCCAGTAGCCGAGCGCGCGCAGGCGCGCCTCGACCGCGGCGCGGCCGCTGTGGCGGCCCAGCACCATCTGCGTGTCCGGCCAGCCCACGTCCTGCGGGCGCATGATCTCGTAGGTGCCGCGGTGGCGCAGCATGCCGTGCTGGTGGATGCCCGACTCGTGCGCGAACGCATTGGCGCCGACCACCGCCTTGTTGCGCTGGACCGGCATGCCGACCAGGCGCTGCAGCAGCTGCGAGGTCGGCACGATGCGCGGCGTGTTGATCGCGCTGTCCAGGTTGTAGAACGCGTTGCGTACCTTCAGCGCCATCGCGATCTCCTCCAGCGCGCAGTTGCCGGCGCGCTCGCCGATGCCGTTGACGGTGCACTCGATCTGGCGCGCGCCGCCCTCGACCGCGGCCAGCGAGTTGGCCACCGCCAGGCCCAGGTCGTTGTGGCAGTGCGCGCTGAATACCACCTGGTCGGCGCCGGCGACGTCGGCCACCCCGGCGATCACCCGTTGGAACATGCCGCGGATCTCCTCCGGGGTGGTGAAGCCGACCGTGTCGGGCAGGTTGATCGTGGTGGCGCCGGCGGCGATCGCCGCGCGCGCGACCTCGATCAGGTAGTCCTCCTCGGTGCGGGTCGCGTCCTCGGCCGAGAACTCGACGTCGTCGACGTAGCCGCGTGCCAGGGTGACGTGCCTGTGCACCGATTCCAGCACCTGCTCCTTGCTCATCCGCAGCTTGTGCTCGCGGTGCAGCGGGCTGGTCGACAGGAACAGGTGCAGGCGCGGATTGGCCGCCGCTTCCAGCGCCCGCGCCGAGGTCTCGATGTCGGCCTGCAGGCAGCGCGACAGCACCGCCAGGGTCGGGCGGCGCAGTTCGCGGCCGATCAGCGCCATCGCCTCGCGGTCGGACTGCGAGCTGGCCGGGAAGCCGGTCTCGATGATGTCCACGCCGAGCTGGTCCAGCGCCCGGGCCATCACCACCTTCTGCTGCGGGGTCATGCTGCAGCCGGGGGACTGCTCGCCGTCGCGCAGGGTGGTGTCGAAAATTCGGATACGCGGGGTCTGGTTGGATACGTTGGTGTTCACCAGGAAGACTCCTCTACTGCGATGGCGGTGACAGGCTTGGAAGCGGCTGCGGGTGGAAGGGACGCGGCGGGCATGCTGGAAGCGGCGGTGGCGGTGTTGCGCAGGCTTCTGAGTTGTTCACTGCTGCGTTGTCGGGGTTTGCGTGGCGGGCGCGGGCGGACCTCGGAGAGCAGGGCCGCCAGCACCGTGGCGTCGATATTACCGCCGGAGACGATCGCGCATTTGCGCTTGCCGGCCACCCGTTTACCTGCGGCGAGGGCAAGCGCGCCGGCGCCCTCGGCGATGACGTGCTCCTCCAGCGCCAGCCGCACCAGGGTCTCGCGCAATTCAGCCTCGCGCACGATGACCACGTCGTCCAGCAGCGCCGCGCACAGGCGCCGGGTCAGGAAGCCGGGGACCTTGACCTTGACGCCGTCGGCCAGGGTCGCGACCGGGGCGATCTCGCGCAGGTCGCCCTTGACCGCGCGCGCCATCGAGTCGACGCCCTCGACCTGCGCGCCGACCACCCGCACGCCCTGCGATTTCAGCGCCAGGGCCACGCCCGAGGCCAGCCCGCCGCCGCCGATCGGCACGATCACCACGTCCGGCGCGTGCGCGGCCAGCTCGATGCCGATCGTGCCCTGGCCGGCGATCACGTCCGGATCGTCGAACGCGGACAGGAACCGGTAGCCGTTCTGCTCGGCCAGCTCGCGCGCGAACGCGAACGCCTCGTCGTAGCTGGCGCCGTGCTGGCGCACGGTGGCGCCCCAGTGCGCGACGCCGGCGATCTTGGTGGCCGGGGCGCCGTGCGGCATCACGGTGATGGCCTGCACGCCCAGCCGGTAGGCCGACCAGGCCACGCCCTGGGCGTGGTTGCCGGCCGAGGCGCAGATCACCGGGCGGTCGTCGCCGCGTTCCAGGCCGGACAGCAGCGCATTCAGCGCGCCGCGGACCTTGTACGAGCCGGTGCGCTGCAGGTTCTCCAGCTTCAGCCAGACCCCGAAGCGCTCGGCGTAGTGCAGCGGCGTCGGCGTCAGGTACCTGCACAGGCGCGCCTGCGCGGCCAGCACGTCGGCCACGCTGATCGCGGCGGCTGCGCCTACGTCGGGCTCCTGGGCGGCGGAGGTGGGGCCGGTGTCAGGCATTGAAACACCGGGACTCGGGACTCGGGACCCGGGACCCGGGAGGGCAGCAGCGAAGAAGAAGGCTCCTCCGCGACCCGGGGTACGGACACCGGTGACATGGCTTCGACGGGTCTCGAAGAAGATGCCTCCGACGGGAAAGGGAAACATGGCCGTGAAGCATGCCCGCGGGTCCCGGCTTCATCGCGTTCACGCCGCCTCCAGCGCGGTGATCCGCACCGACTCGCAGTCGTAGACCTTCTCCAGCTGGCGCTGCAGGGTCTCGGCCGGACGGCTGCTGTCGACCTCCAGCTGCAGGTGCCAGCGGCCGGCGTCGGCGGCGTCGGGGCTGCCGCTGATCGCGCGCGGGCTGAAACCGCGCCGCTCGGCCATGCCGATCACGCGGATCAGCGCGCCGTCGGCGGGTTTGATCACCAGGTCAAGCCGGTAACGCATGGCTCGCTTCCTTCTGTGCGTGGGCGGGGTTGCTGTCGAGCATGGTGCTGTTGGCGTTGTTGGGCGGCACCAGCGGCCAGACGTTGGCGCGCGCGTCGATGGCCACGTGCAGCAGCGCCGGGCCCGGCTGCGCCAGCAGCTCGGCCAGGCCGTCGTCCACCTCGCTGCGGGCGGTGATGCGCCTGGCCGGAATGCCGAACACCTGCGCCAGCGCGGCGAAGTCCGGGTTGTCGGACAGGTCGATCTCGCTGTAGCGCTCGGCGAAGAACAGCTCCTGCCACTGCCGGACCATGCCCAGCGAGGAGTTGTCCAGCAGCACGATCTTCACCGGCAGCCGGCAGCGGGCGATGGTGACCAGCTCCTGGATGTTCATCATGAAGCTGCCGTCGCCGGAGACCAGCACCACGCTGCGGTCCGGGCAGGCGAACTGCGCGCCCATCGCCGCCGGCAGGCCGAAGCCCATGGTGCC
>DNXT01000295.1:0-4653 GCA_003505795.1 Lysobacteraceae bacterium
TCTGGCGGCCGGCCTGCTGCGCCCAGGCCAGCGCACGCGCGCGCGCCTCGCCCTTGCCCACCTTCTCCTCGGCCAGGCCGATGCGCACCGCGGTGTCGGCATCGACCCGCTCGCCGAGCAGGATCATGCGCTTGGCCCAGCCCTCGCCGACCAGCCGCGGCAGGTTCTGGGTGCCGCCGGCGCACGGCAGCAATCCCACGCTGGCCTCCGGCAGCGCCAGCTGGGCGTGTTCCTCGACGATGCGCAGGTCGCAGGCCAGCGCGCATTCGAGCCCGCCGCCCATCGCATAGCCGTTGATCGCCGCGATCGACACGCCGCGGAACGCGCTCAATGCCTCGAAGGCCTCGCCGAAGCGGCGCGCGGCCTCGCGTGCGGCGGCCCTGTCGCCGGAGGCGAACTGCTTGAGGTCGGCACCGGCGGAGAAGAACTTCTCGCCGCCGCCGGTGATCACCAGGGCATAGATGCCGCGGTCGGCGTCCAGCGCCTTCACCAGGTCGCGCAGCGCCGCCAGGCTGTGCACGGTCCAGGTGTGCGCCGGCGGATTGTCCAGGGTCACGATCGCGACATGGCCGTCGCGCTCGACTTTCAGGCCGGTGTGCTCGCGCTGCTGCCAGTGGCTCATCGCAGTTCCTCCTCGGTGGTGAGCAGGTGGCGCGCGACGATCATCCGCATCACCTCGTTGGTGCCCTCCAGGATGCGGTGCACGCGCGAGTCGCGCAGCAGGCGCTCGATCGGGTACTCGCGGATGTAGCCGTAGCCGCCGTGGATCTGCAGCGCCTCGTCGCAGATCGCAAAGCCGGCGTCGGTGGCGAAGCGCTTGGCCATCGCGCACCACACCGTGGCGTCGCGCGCGCCGGCATCGAGCTTGCGCGCGGCGGTGTGCACCATCTGCCGCGCGGCGACCAGCTGGGTGGCCATGTCGGCGAGCTTGAACTGCAGCGCCTGGAAATCGGCGAGCTTCCTGCCGAACTGGCGGCGCTCGCCCATGTAGCGCCGCGCCGCGTCGAGCGCCCCCTGCGCGGCGCCCAGCGAACAGGCGGCGATGTTGATGCGGCCGCCGTCGAGCGCCTTCATCGCCAGCCTGAAGCCCTCGCCTTCCTTGCCGAGCAGGTTGCGCGCCGGGATGCGCACGCCGGCGAAGGTGACGCTGCGGGTCGGCTGGCTGTTCCAGCCCAGCTTCTCTTCCTTGCGTCCGTAGCTGATGCCTTCGGCATCGGCCGGCACGGCGAAGGCGCTGATCCCGCGCGCGCCGTCCTCGCCGGTGCGCGCCATCACCACCAGCATGTCGGTGGCGCCGGCGCCGGAGATGAAGGCCTTGCTGCCGTCGAGCACGTAGTCGTCGCCGTCGCGCACCGCGCGGGTCTTCAGCGACGCCGCGTCGGAGCCGGCGCCCGGCTCGGTCAGGCAGTACGAGGCCAGCTTCTGGCCGCTGGCCAGCAGCGGGCCCCAGTGCTGGCGCACGGGGTCCTGGGCAAAGCTGGCGACCAGCCAGGTCGCCATGTTGTGGATGCTGAAGAACGCCGAGGTCGAGGGATCGGCCACCGCCATTTCCTCGAACACCACCGCCGCATCCAGCCGCTTCAGGCCCAGCCCGCCGAAGGCCTCGTCGGTGTACAGGCCGCAGAAGCCGAGTTCGCCGCCCTTGGCCAGCGCCTCGCGCGGGAAATGCCCTTCCTGGTCCCAGCGCGCGGCGTGCGGCGCCAGTTCCTTTTCGGCGAAATCGCGCGCAGCCTCGCGGAAAGCCAGCTGTTCTTCGTTCAGATCGGCCGTCTCGTACGGCAAGTTCATCGCTGCGTTCATGACGGTCACTTCAGGTTGATCGTGGTGTTGACTCCGTGGCCGAGGGTCTCGTCGTCGAACCAGCGCGCGGTCACGGTCTTGGTCTGGGTGTAGAAGGTGACGACCTGCTTGCCGTACGGGCCGAGGTCGCCGAGCTTGGAGGCGCGCGAGCCGCTGAAGGAGAACAGCGGCACCGGCACCGGGATCGGCACGTTGATGCCGACCTGGCCGACGTCGATCTCTTCCTGGAACCTGCGCGCGGCCGCGCCGGACTGGGTGAACAGCGCGGTGCCGTTGCCGTTCGGGTTGGCGTTGACCAGGGCGATGGCGTCGTCGAGCGTGTCCGCCTCCAGGATCACCAGCACCGGCCCGAAGATCTCCTCGTCGTAGATCCGCATCCCCGGCTTGACCCCGGAGAAGATGGTCGGGCCGACGAAGTTGCCGTTCTCGTAGCCGGCGACCTTGGGATTGCGGCCGTCCAGTTCGAGCCTGGCGCCCTGCTCGACGCCGGAGGCGATCAGCCCCTCCACGCGCTCGCGCGCGGCGCAGGAGATCAGCGGGCCGACGTCGGTGCCGGCGGCGGTGCCGGCGTTGACCTTGAGCGTCTTCGCCTTCTCCACCAGTTCGGGGATCCACTGCCGCGCCTCGCCGACCAGCACCAGCGTGGAGGCGGCCATGCAGCGCTGGCCGGCGGCGCCGAACGCCGCGCCCGCCATCGCGTTGAGGGTCTGCTCCTTGTTGGCGTCGGGCAGCACCACCGCGTGGTTCTTGGCGCCCATCATGCACTGCACGCGCTTGCCGGCCAGCGCGGCGCGCTGGTAGACGTGGGTGCCGACCCGGGTCGAGCCGACGAACGAGACCGCCTTGATGTCCGGGTGGTCGCAGATCGCGTTGACCACGTCGGCACCGCCGTGGACGACGTTGAGCACGCCCTTGGGGATGCCCGCCTCCAGCGCCAGCTCGACCAGGCGCATGGTGACCATCGGGTCCTGCTCGGACGGCTTGAGCACGAAGGTGTTGCCGGTGGCGATCGCCATCGGGAACATCCACAGCGGGATCATCGCCGGGAAATTGAACGGGGTGATGCCGGCGCACACGCCCAGCGGCTGCAGCAGGGTGTAGGTGTCCACGCCGCCGGCGACATTGTTGGCCAGCTCGCCGAGCTGCAGGTTGCCGATCGCCGCGGCGTGCTCGACCACCTCCAGCCCGCGGAACACGTCGCCCTCGGCGTCGGGCAGGGTCTTGCCCTGCTCGGCGGTGAGCAGCGCGGCCAGCTCGCCCATGTGCTCGCGGATCAGCTGCTGGTACTTCAGGAACACCCGCGCGCGGGTGCCGATCGGGGTCTTGCGCCAGGTCTTGAACGCCTGCCTGGCCGCGGCGACCGCGGCGTCGACCTCGCCGGAAGTGGCGAACGGGACCTTGGCCAGCACCGCCTGGGTGGCGGGATTGACCACGTCCTTCCAGTCGGAGGTCGCCGACTCGACGAACTCGCCGTCGATCAGCAGGGAGACACGGGATACGGACTCGTTCATGCGGCATGCCCAGCAGCGTAATCAGTTGTTCGCATTATTCGCACCCAGGCTGCGGCAAGGCGCGTTTCTCCGCCGCAAATCGCGCTAATATCGCGCCATATTCTTGCGAATCCTGCGAACATGACCGCCACCGCTTCACGCCGCCAGCTGGGACTGCGCCTGCGGCGCCTGCGCCAGCGCCACGGGCTGAGCCAGGCCGAGCTGGCGCGGCGCCTGCGGCTGTCGCCCAGCTACCTGAACCAGATCGAGCGCAACCAGCGTCCGCTGACCCTGGAAGTGCAGCAGCGCCTGCGGCAGGTGCTGGGCGACCTCGGCGACCTGCTCGAGCGCGACGACCCCGCCAGCCTGGTCGAGCCGCTCGACCAGACCCTGCGCGCGCTCGGCCGCACCGACGTCAGCGCCACCGAGCTGCGGGCGCTGGCCGGCAACCTGCCCCAGGTCGCGCAGGCGCTGCTGGACCTGCATCGCCAGCACCGCCACCTGCAGGAACGCGCCGCCGCGCTGGAACTGCAGGTCGGCAACGAACGGGCCGCCATGCCGCTGCTGTCTCCCGGCGACGAGGTGCGCGAGTACTTCAACCGCGCGCACAACCACATCCCCGAGCTCGACGAGCGCGCCGAGGCGCTGTATGCCGAACTCGGCCTCACGCCCGCCACCCTGGCCGCGCGGCTGCGCCAGCTGCTGGTCGAGCGCCACGGCATCCACGTCCGCGGCGGCGAGGGCATGCAAGGCGACAAGCGGCTGTTCGATCCCGGGTCCGGCACCCTGTGGCTGCCGGACCACCTCAAGCCCGGCCAGCAGTCGTTCCAGATGGCGGCGCAGCTGGCGCTGCTGGAACACGCCGCGCTGTTCGACGCGCGGATCGCCGACGCCGGCTTCGACGACCCGGAACGGATCGCGCTGTCGCGGATCGGCCTGTCGAACTATTTCGCCGGCGCGCTGGTGATGCCCTACGCCGAGTTCCTGCAGCAGGCGCGCGCCAACCGCTACGACATCGAATGGCTGTCCAACCGCTTCGGCGTCGGCTTCGAGGCGGTATGCCACCGCCTGTCGACCCTGCAGCGGCCCGGCGCGAGCGGCCTGCCGATCCTGTTCATGCGCGTGGACCGTGCCGGCAACGTGTCCAAGCGCCATTCCTCCACCGACTTCCACTTCTCCCACGTCGGCGGCGCCTGCCCGCTGTGGATCGTCTACGAGGCGTTCAACCAGCCCGGCCGCATCCTCACCCAGATCGCGCGCATGCCCGACGGCCGCAGCTACTTCTGGCTGGCGCGCCAGGTCAGCAGCGGCGCGCCGAGCGCGGCGGCCACTTCCTCGGCCAGCAGGGTCTTGCCGGTGCCGG
>DNXT01000295.1:4821-5811 GCA_003505795.1 Lysobacteraceae bacterium
CCAGGTCAGCAGCGGCGCGCCCGGCTACGGCCGGCCGCGCAAGACCTTCGCGCTGACCGTCGGCTGCGACCTGCGCCACGCCGACCAGCTGATCTATTCGCGCGGCTGGGACCTGGGCGCGATCGACGAGGCGGTGCCGATCGGCCCCGGCTGCCTGACCTGCGAACGCGGCGACTGCGTGCAGCGCGCATTCCCGGCGCTGCCCCGGCTGGTACGCGGCGGGCGCGACGGGACGCTCCAGGGCCCGGCGCCCGGAGCGGCTCCTGCGGAAGCGGCCGCGCCCCGGCGTTGAACGCCAGGCATCGTCGCACATTGCTACTTTCGCCATCCTGATGAGTTTTCGCTCAATCTGATATGCTGGCCCGCGTGATCGATCCGAGACGGCACCCGGTGGCTCCCGAACCCGCCCCTGCGCTGATGATCTTCGACTGCGACGGCGTGCTCGTGGACAGCGAGCCGCTGTCCTGCGAGGCGCTGGCCGAAGCGCTGACCCGCGACGGGCTGCCGGCCGACATTCCCTACGTGGTGCAGCATTTCCTCGGCCGCCAGCTGGGCAGCGTGCGCGCGCATGCCGGCGCGCGCCAGGTGCAGCTGCCGCCGGACTTCGAGCGCGACCTCAACGCCCACCTGCTGCAGCGCTTCCGCAGCGAACTGCGCCCCGTTCCCCACGTGGCCGACGTCCTGGCGCGACTGGACGTCCCGCGCTGCGTCGCATCCTCCAGCCACCTGGAGCGGGTGCGGCTGAGCCTGGAGGTCACCGGGCTGGCGCCATTGTTCGGCGAGCGCATCTACACCGCCGAGATGGTGGCGCGCGGCAAGCCCGAGCCGGACCTGTTCCTGCTCGCCGCGCAGCGCGCGGGCGCATCGCCCGACCGCTGCCGGGTGATCGAGGACAGCCCCTACGGCATCCTGGCGGCACGCGCCGCCGGCATGCAGGCCTGGGGCTTCACCGGCGGCGGCCACCACCGCGGCCGCGAAGACGCCGGCCGG
>DNXT01000298.1 GCA_003505795.1 Lysobacteraceae bacterium
CGCGATGGCCGGCACCGGGCGGCGCATCGAGCGGCCGCGCCGCCCAACGCCTGTGCGTGCACGACTCGTGCTGTACGGCGAAGGCCGCGCAACGGTGATCGACACGCGCACGGTTTCCACCCCGAGCGCCGTGCGCTGCGTCAGCTAGCGGGTATGCACGCCACACGTCCGCAGTGACCTGCGCGGCGGCGGCCAGTGCCGCACCCGCGGGGCTATTGCGCCGGAGCCGGCTTGCCCGGACGCCTGCCGCGCTTCTTGGCCACCGGCTGGTCCGGCAGCGGCCGCACGTAGGACGACTTGCCGTCCCGCTTCAGCTCGAACAGGCCGGTCGCGGCGATCAGGTCGCTGAGCTTGCCGTAGCCGTAGTTGCGCGAATCGAACGAGGCCTGGTTGCCGATCTGGCTGCCGACCGGCCCCAGGTGCGCCCAGCCCTCCTCGCCTTCGGCCGCCTCCACCGCGCTGCGCAGCATCTGCACCAGCCGGGTGTCCTGGCGCAGCTCCGCGCCGCTCTTCTTCGGCCGCGTCTCGGCGCTGCCGGCGCCCGCCGCGCTCTCGGCGCCGGCGACCTGGCCGAGCGCTTCCAGGTAGGTGAAGCGCGAGCACGCGTTGACGAACGGCGACGGCGTCTTCTTCTCGCCGAAGCCGTACACCTTCATGCCGTCGGTCAGCAGGCGCATCACCAGCGGGGTGAAGTCCGCATCGCTGGAGACGATCGCGAAGCCGTCCAGGTTGCGCGCGTACAGCAAGTCCATCGCATCGATCACCATCGCCATGTCCGAGGCGTTCTTGCCGCTGCTGTAGGCGAACTGCTGGATCGGCCGGATCGCGTACTCGTGCAGCACGCCCTCCCAGCCCTTCAGGTGCGGGCTCTTCCAGTTGCCGTAGGCGCGGCGCACGTTGGCCACGCCGTAGCGGGCGACCTCGGCCAGCACCACGTCGATCTTGCCGGCCGGCGCGTTGTCGGCGTCCACCAGCAGCGCGATGCGCTTTTCCGGTTCGGTCATGGGAGGCGTCTCGGGACAGGGGGTTCCAGTATCGCTCATCCACCGTCACGGCCGCCGTGCAAGAATCGTGGCGTCACGCGACTGCCTGCCGCCACGCCGGCGCTGCATTCGCCCCGTGCGGGCCCGATGCCCGCCGCGCGCGGCCACGCCGCCTCATTGCAGGCGTCCGCCGCCGCGCCGTAGCCGCGATTCCCCCACCTTGCGGAGCTGGCATGAGTACACAACCGCAGCATCTTGTCGTCGTCGGCGGCGGCTTCGCCGGACTCTGGGCCACCCGGGCGCTGGCCGACGCCCCGCTCCGGATCACCCTGATCGACCGCCACAACCATCACCTGTTCCAGCCGCTGCTCTACCAGGTCGCCACCGCGGGCCTGTCGGCGCCGGATATCGCCGCGCCGCTGCGGCATATCTTGCGCGACCAGCGCAACGTCGAGGTCCGGCTCGGCGAGGTGGTGGACATCGCCGCGCCGCAGCGCAGCGTCGCCCTGGCCGACGGCAGCACGCTGCACTACGACTACCTGCTGCTCGCCACCGGCGCCACCCACGCCTACTTCGGCAACGACCAGTGGGCCGCGCACGCGCCCGGGCTGAAGACCCTCAACGACGCCCTGCACCTGCGCCGCAAGCTGCTGATGGCGTTCGAGCGCGCCGAGACCGAAACCGACCCGCAGGCGCGCGCGGCCTGGTTGAGCTTCGCCATCGTCGGCGGCGGCCCCACCGGCGTGGAACTGGCCGGCACCCTCGCCGAGATCGCCCGCCACACCCTGAAGAACGAGTTCCGCAACATCGACCCGCGCATGGCGCGGGTGCGCCTGATCGAGGCCGGCCCGCGCGTGCTGCCCTCGTTCCCGGAAGACCTCACCGACAAGGCGCAGCGCCAGCTGGAGCGGCTCGGCGTCGAGGTGTTCACCGGCACCCCGGTGACCCATATCGACGCCGAGGGCTACCGGCTCGGCGACACCTTCGTGCCGGCCCGCACGGTGTTCTGGGCCGCGGGCGTGGCGGCATCGCCGCTGGCGCGCACGCTCGGGGTACCGCTGGACCGCGCCGGCCGGGTGCAGGTCGCGCCCGACCTCAGCGTGCCGGGACACCCGGAGATCTTCGTCGGCGGCGACCTGGCGGCGCTGCAGCAGGACGGCAGGCCGGTGCCGGGCGTGGCCCCGGCCGCCAAGCAGATGGGCAGGTACATCGCCAAGGCCTTGCGCGCGCGCCTGGCCGGGCAGCCCGCGCCGGCGTTCCGCTACCAGGACTACGGCAACCTCGCCACGATCGGGCGCATGGCGGCGATCGTGCATGTCGGCCGCTTCAAGCTGTCCGGCCTGCTCGCCTGGTGGTTCTGGCTGGCGGCGCACGTGTACTTCCTGATCGGCTTCCGCAACCGCTTCGTGGTGCTGGTCAACTGGGCGATGGCGTACTGGAGCTATCAGCGCGCCGCGCGCATCATCTTCGGCCGCGCGCACGACGATCCGCCGCCGCAGGCGTGACAGGCGCCGGGGCGGCTGCGATGCTACGCCGCCCCGATACCGCGGCTGCGTCCCTTGGCCACTTTCCTGCTGCTGCTCGACCTGGTCGGCACCTTCGTGTTCGCGCTCAGCGGCGCGACCGTGGCGGTGCGCCACCGCCTGGACCTGTTCGGGGTGCTGGTGCTGTCCTGCGCCGCGGCGGTGTCCGGCGGCATGATCCGCGACGTGCTGATCGGCGCCACCCCGCCGGCGGCGCTGGTGCAGGCGCGCTACCTGATCACCGCCAGCCTGGCCGGCGTGGTCGGCTTCCGCTGGCACGCGACGCTGGAGCGGCTGCGCAACCCGGTGCAGATCTTCGACGCCGCCGGCCTGGCGCTGTTCGCGGTCTCCGGCACCAGCAAGGCCCTGCAGTTCGGCCTGTCGCCGTTGAGCGCCACCCTGCTGGGCATGCTCAGCGGCATCGGCGGCGGCATCGTGCGCGACCTGCTGGTGGCGCGCACGCCGGTGGTGCTGCAGGCCGAGCTGTACGCGGTGGCCGCGCTGTTGGGCGGCGGCATCGTCGCGCTCGGCCACGTGCTGCGGCTGCCGCCGGCGTGGTCGCTTTCGGACGGCGCGCTGGTGTGCTTCGTCCTGCGCTTCATGGCGATCCGCTTCGGCTGGC
>DNXT01000299.1 GCA_003505795.1 Lysobacteraceae bacterium
CACGCCCAGGCGCTTGCACAGCCGCGGCAGCGACATGCCGCCGGGCTCGGCGGCCAGTTCCGCCAGCAGCGCGGCGGTGAGGGCGTCGTCAGCCGACAACGACGGACGGGATGTCGCGCTGCCGCGGCGCCGCGGCGACGGCATCGGCGAGGTGCGGGGTCAGCACCACGGGCACCGACTTGGAGGTCGGCGTGCGCGACTCGTCGGCGAAGCTGGACAGCGGCACCAGCGGGTTGGTTTCCGGGTAGTAGGCGGTCAGGCAGCCGCGCGGGATGTTGTACTCCACCAGCATGAAGCGCTTGGCGGTGCGCCTGACGCCGTCGTCGCACAGGCTCTCCAGGTCCACCCAGTCGCCGGCCTTCATCCCCAGCGCCTCGATGTCGTCGGCGTTGATGAACAGCACGCGGCGTTCGCCGAACACGCCGCGGTAGCGGTCGTTCAGGCCGTAGACGGTGGTGTTGTACTGGTCGTGCGAGCGGGTGGTGGCCAGGGTGAACACCGGCTGCGCGCCGTACGCGCGGCGGGCGCGGTGGATCGGGTTGTCGGTCGGCACCGCGGCGACGATGAAGTTGGCCTTGCCGGTCGGGGTGACCCAGACCCGGTCGCGCGCGGTGTTGGACAGGCGGAAGCCGCCGGGCACGCGCACGCGGGTGTTGAAGTCGTGGAAGTCGTCGAAGGTCCTGGCGATCAGGTCGCGGATGCGGTCGTAGTCGCCGACCAGCCACAGCCACGGGATCCTGCTGCGCTCGCCGAGCGTGGCCGCGGCCATCTGCGCGATGATCGCCGGCTCGGACAGCAACTGCTCGGACGCCGGCGGATTGATGCCCGAGGACAGGTGCACCATGCTCATCGAGTCCTCGACGGTCACGCCCTGCGGGCCGGCCGCCTGGATGTCGATCTCGGTGCGGCCCAGGCAGGGCAGGATCAGCGCCTCCCTGCCGTGGATGAGGTGGCTGCGGTTGAGTTTGGTGGTGACGTTGACGGTCAGCTCGCAGCGGCGCAGCCCGCGCGCGGTGGCGTCGCTGTCGGGCGTGGCGATGGCGAAGTTGCCGCCCATGCCGAAGAACACCTTGGCCTTGCCCTCGATCATCGCCTCGATCGCGCCGACCGTGTCGTAGCCGTCCTTGCGCGGCGGGTCGAACCCGAATACCTGCTGGATGCGGTCGAGGAACGCCGCCGGCGGCTTCTCGTAGATCATCATCGTGCGGTCGCCCTGCACGTTGCTGTGGCCGCGCACCGGGCAGGCGCCGGCGCCCTCGCGGCCGAGGTTGCCGCGCAGCAGCAGCAGGTTGACGACCATGTTGATGGTCGCCACCGAGTGCTTGTGCTGGGTGATGCCCATGCCCCAGCAGGCGATCACGCGCCCGGCCTGCAAATAGATCTCGCCGGCGCGGCGGATCTGCGCCTCGTCCAGCCCGGACTCGTCGACGATGGTTTCCCAGGCCTCGGCGCGGACGTCCTCGATGAAGGCGTCGAACCCGGCGGTGTGCCGTTCGATGAAGGCGCGGTCGAGCAGCGAGGGTTCGCCGCGGGCGGCGACTTCGGCGTCGCGTTCGAGCACGTGCTTGATCATGCCCTTGACCGCGGCCAGGTCGCCGCCGATCTTCGGCTGGAAGTAGTCCGAGGAGATCCTGGTCGAGCCGTAGGTCGCCATCTCCAGCTTGTCCTGCGGATCGGCGAAGCGCTCCAGGCCGCGCTCGCGCAGCGGGTTGAACGAGACGATCCGGCAGCCGCGCTTGGCCGCCTCGCGCAGCTCGCCGAGCATGCGCGGGTGGTTGGTGCCCGGGTTCTGGCCGAAGATGAAGATCGCGTCGGCCTGCTCGAAGTCGTGCAGCGACACGGTGCCCTTGCCGACGCCGATCTGCTTCTTCAGCGCGGTGCCGGAGGACTCGTGGCACATGTTCGAGCAGTCCGGGAAGTTGTTGGTGCCGTACTCGCGCACGAACAGCTGGTACAGGAACGCGGCCTCGTTGGAGGTGCGCCCGGAGGTGTAGAAGATCGCCTCGTCCGGCGACGGCAGGGCGTTGAGGTGCCGGGCGATCAGCGCGAAGGCCTCGTCCCAGCCGACCGGCACGTAGTGGTCGGTGGCCGCGTCGTAGCGCATCGGCGTGGTCAGCCGGCCCTGCTGCTCCAGCCAGTAGTCGCTGTACCCGGCCAGCTGCGCGACGCTGTGCTTCTCGAACAGCTCCGGGCCGGCGCGGAACTTGGTCGCCTCGGCGGCGACGGCCTTGGCGCCGTTCTCGCAGAACTCGAAGGTGGAGGTGTGGTCGCGGTCGGGCCAGGCGCAGCCGGGGCAGTCGAAGCCGTCGGGCTGGTTGGCGCGCAGCAGCGTCTTGGCGCCCTTGATCTCGATGTCCTGCTCGATCAGGTGCGCGGCGACGCTCTTCAGCGCGCCCCAGCCGCCGGCGGGGCCGTCGTACTTGCGGATCGGGTTCTTGCTCATGGGGTGTTGCTCCTGCCTCGGCGCGCGGAGGCCAGCGGGGTGGCCGGCTCGGGCAGCAGCCGCTGCGCGTGGGTGTAGATGGCATGCCCGTCGTCGCGGGCGAAGCCGATCAGGGTGAGGTTGGCGCGCTCGGCCAGCGAGATCGCCAGCGCGGTCGGCGCGGAAATGGCCGCCATCAGCGCGATGCCGGCGCTGGCGGCCTTCATCGCCATCTCGTAGCTGGCTCGGCTGGTGACGGCGAGGAAACCGGCGCCGGCGTCGCAACCGGCCGCGTGCATCGCGCCGATCAGCTTGTCCAGCGCGTTGTGGCGGCCGACGTCCTCGCGCACCAGCTGCAGCGCCCCGTCCAGGCCGGCCCAGCCGGCGGCGTGGGTGGCGCCGGTGCGCGCGTTGATCGC
>DNXT01000292.1 GCA_003505795.1 Lysobacteraceae bacterium
ACGCCCGCTGGTGCCGCTGCGTTCGCGGCGCCGCGGACGCTCGGCTCAGTCGTCGCGGCAGTCGCTGACGCTGTGCGCGTCCAGCGCGGCGTAGGGACGGAACGCGGGAACCTGTCCGGCCAGCGCGTCCTGCGCCTGCTTGAGCGAATCGAGGTGGTCGCAGATCTTCAGCGCCTGCTGCTTGATCTTCTCGGCCTCGGCTTCGACCTTCTCGCCGATCTTGTCGGTGTTGCCGCTGAACACGCCCTTGAGCGCCTCGCCGGCCGCCTGCACGCCAAGCGCGGCGCCCTGCTTGCCGACTTCGATGCCCTGGCGGGTGATCGCCTGCAGCTGCGTGCGGTACTCCAGGGTGAGCCGGCGTTGCGCATCGGTGAGCTGCACGGGCTTGCCGCCGATCAGCAGCTCGCCCTGCTCGGTGATCGTCGCGCTCGGCAGGCCTTCGCTCTTCAGCACGATCTTGCCGTCGACGAAGCTGACCCCGTGCCCGCCGTCGGCGTCCGCGCGGGAAGGCTCGGAACGGTTGCAGCCGGTAGCGGCCAGCACGACCGCCAGCAGCGATCCGGTAACGAGATGTTTCATGGCGTTCCTGCTCATGGGCGTGCTCAGTCCTTGCGCGGCAGCGAAACGGCGCCGCGGACGCCGCGGTGGCGGATGTCGCCGCTGCCCTTGCGGCCGACCCGCAGGTCGCCGCCGACGTCGCGCACGTCGAGGTCGCCGGAGCCGATCGATTCGACGGTGACGCCGCCGCCGACGCCGGCGATGCCGAGATCGCCGGAGCCGACCGTACCGGCCTCGACCGCGCCGCCGACGGTTTCGACGTCGACGTCGCCGGAGCCGATGCTGCCGATCTTCGCCGTGCCGCGGATGTTGCGCGCCTTGACGTCGCCGGAGCCGACCGCCAGCAGGTCGAACGAACCGACGTCGGTCACGTCGAGGTCGCCCGAGCCGACCTTGGCGGTGACCGCGCCCTTGATGTTGCGGATGTCGACGTCGCCGGAGCCGAGGTCGGCGCTCAGCGCCGAGGCGCCGCTGGCCCAGGCGTCGCCGGAGCCGACCTTGAGCTGCACCAGGACGTCGTCCGGCACGGTCGCGCGCATGTCCAGGTAGGCATAGCCGTTGCCCAGGCCGGTCCAGGTGCCGGGCCTGGCTTCCAGGGTGACCACCAGCTTGTCGCCGCTGCGTTGCTGGGTCACGGTCAGGTCCTTGAGCAGGTCGGCGCGGGAGGCGCAGGCGCGGCCGGCGAACGCAGGCCTGGCGCCCGGCCTGGCGTCCAGGTGCAGGTCGTGCGAATGCACCTCGAACATCACCGTCCTGGCGCCGGCCAGGTCCAGTTCCAGCGAACGCGGTTCGCTGGCCTGGCAGTGCTGCTCGGCGAAGGCGGCAGTAGGCGACAGCAACAGCAGGGTGCTCAGCAATACGTGGCGCATGGTGGTTTCCTCAGGCTTCGCCGCTGCGGCGGCGCAGGTAGATGGCAAGGCAGATCAGCACGACGCCGACCACCGCACCGATCCAGATGTCGGCGTTGCCGTAGACCTTGGCCGGATCGTTGTGCAGCAGCGCCCACTGCACCACGTCGGTGGGGGTCTGCAGGTCGCTGCTGTCGAAGTGGCTGTCGCTGAGGCTGCGCGGCGACCAGGTGCCGGGCAGCACGCTGAGCAGGCCGCGGTAGGCGATCACATACCAGATCCAGCCCAGCGGCAGGTGCACGCCCGGCATCGCGCCGAGGATGCTGATCATCACGCAGGCCAGCAGCGGCAGCAGCACTGCCCACAGGAACGGCTTGCTGCCGGCCCAGGCCGAGCAGAACATCAGCCAGCCGATGGTCGGCAGCGACCACAGCAGTCCCATCGGCACGGTCAGCAGCACCAGTCCCAGCAGCCGGAACGGATGCGAGTGGGTGGCCATCGCCCAGGGGCTGGGAGCGCCGGCGGCGGCGGCGCCGAGCATGACGATCAGCCACAGCGCCAGGCCCACCAGCAGCCCGATCACGATCGAGATCAGCGGCGCCAGCAGCAGCGCCCAGGCGGCCTTGGACAGCACGGTCTGCGCGTCGGAGACCGGCAGCGACTTCCAGAACAGCACGCTGCGGTCGCGGCGTTCGTCGTAGAGGCTGCCGAGCGAGTAGAAGAACACCACGAAGGCCAGCACCACCGAGGCGATGCCGATGCCGGCGAGCAGCAGGCCGTCGCCGACCGAACCCAGGGTGCGCGCGTACTCGGCCAGGTCGCCGATCTCGTCGCGGGCATCGCGGCCGCCGCGGGCGTTGCGGATGGAGATCACCCCGATCAGCGCGCCGAGCAGGGCGAAGAACACCGCGATGCCGCCGGTGACCACCTGGGCCCAGAAGAATCCGCCCCGGTGTTCCCAGAATTCGCGCTTCAGCAGCCACTTGAAGGTGCTGGCCTTGGAGGTATGGATGGCAACGGCGTTCATGCGTAGGTCCCCTTCATGATGGCCACGAACAGGTCGGCCAGGCCGGGATTGCGGGTTTCGCCGAGGGCGGCGAGCTGGAGCTTGGGGACGCCGTCGAACAGCATCACGGTCTTGCCGAAGGGCAGGGCGCGCTCGTCGATCGGCTTCAGCGCGCGGGCGCTTTCCAGCTGCTCGCTGGTGACCAGCACCTCGGTATAGCGGTCCGAGACGTGCTCCATCTCGGCCGACAGCACCATGCGGCCGTCGCGGATGAACATCACGTCGGTGAGGATGTGCTCGATCTCCTCGACCTGGTGGGTGGTGACCAGGATGGTCTTCTGCTCGTCGAAGTAGTCCTCCAGCAGGCGCTGGTAGAACTCCTTGCGGTACAGGATGTCCAGGCCCAGGGTCGGTTCGTCCAGTACCAGCAGGCGCGCGTCGATCGCCATCACCAGCGCCAGGTGCAGTTGCACGATCATGCCCTTGGACAGTTCGCGCACCCGCAGCCTGGGATTGAGCTTGGTGTTGGCCAGGAAGCGCTCGCACTTGGCGCGGTCGAAGCGCGGGTGCACGCCGGCGACGAAGTCGATCGCCTCGCCGACCCTGAGCCAGCGCGGCAGCACCGCCACGTCGGCGATGAAGCAGACGTCCTTCATCAGCTCGTCGCGATGGGTGCGCGGGTCCAGCCCGAGCACGCGCAGTTCGCCCTCGAACCCGGTCAGGCCGAGGATCGCCTTGAGCGCGGTGGTCTTGCCGGCGCCGTTGGGGCCGATCAGGCCGACGATGCGGCCGGCGTCGACGGTGAAGGAGGCGTTGTCCAGCGCCAGCTTGTTCTTGTAGGCCTTGCGCAGGCCGCGAGCGGAGACGACGTGTTCGGAGACAGCGGCATTCATGACGATTTCCCTGAGGGCAGCAGTTCTTCGACGGTCAGGCCCAGGCGCTGGATGCGCTCCAGGACCGCCGGCCATTCTTCATTGAGGAAGCGCTCGCGCTCGCTGCCGCGCAGCTTCTTGGCGGCCTCCTCGGTCATGAACATGCCGAGGCCGCGGCGCTTCTCGACCAGGTTCTCGTCGGCCAGTTCCTGGTAGGCGCGGGACACGGTGATCGGATTGAGCTGGTATTCGGCGGCCACCTGGCGCACCGAGGGCAGGGCGTCGCCCGGCTTCAGGATTCCGTCCAGCATCATCGCGATGACGCGATCCTTCAGCTGGCGGTAGATGGGAGCGCCGTCGCTCCACTGGATGTCACTCATAAATTCAGCTCCGTGGACGCAGGACCTGCGCGAAGGAGAAGTAGGGCACCGACAACGAGGTGCGCAGGCGGCGCGCGGGCCGCCTGCTGGCCTCTGGGGGAGTCGCGTTTTCCTGTTCCGTTTCCGAGACGCCATAATCGGCGCCGGTGTCCGTGACCCGACCGGAAGCGGCCCCCAGGCATCCGACGGCCAGCAGCGCGCTGCCGAGCAGGAGCAGTGGAATCGGTCGCCTGAATGGCTTGCTGTTCATGCTGCCCCCTGCGATGGATGACTGGTGTTGTATGCAACTATAACACCGACACACACACAGTCAACCGTGTGTCCTACCCAACCGATGGCATACGCCGCGTGCGTGGCCCCGACAACCCTGGCGGTGCTCCGATGACCTCGTTCAAGAAGCTGTTACTCGTTGTTTCGACTGGGATTTTGCTTGCGTCCGGGAGCCTGCTGGCGGCCCCATTGCTGGATCTGAGCTACCGCCCGCTGGCCGGCAAGGCGCCGGTGAACCTGAACCAGCGCTACGGCGGCAAGGTGCTGCTGGTGGTCAATACCGCCAGCAAGTGCGGTTTCACGCCGCAGTACGAGGGCCTGGAAGCGCTGCAGACCCGCTTCGCCGCCCGGGGCTTTTCGGTGCTCGGCTTCCCTTCCAACGACTTCAAGGGCCAGGAGCCGGGGTCGGAGAAGGACATCCAGGAGTTCTGCACGCTCACCTACGGGGTCAAGTTCCCGATGTTCGAGAAGGTGCACGTGCTCGGCGACCAGGCCACGCCGCTGTACAAGCAGCTCACCGCCGATACCGGGGTCGCGCCGGGCTGGAATTTCCACAAGTACCTGGTGTCGCGGGACGGGCGCGTGGTGGCGCAGTTCCCGAGCAAGGTCCGCCCGGACGATCCGGCGCTGCTGGCGGCGATCGAGCGCGAACTCGAGGCGCCGGCGCCCGTCGCGGCGCGCTGACCCGGGCATCCGCACCCCTCTACTCGGCCGCGCCTGCGTGCGACAATGGGCGTTCTGCGCCGGCGGCGGCGTTTTCTACTTCCAGGAATTGCAGCGAATGAAGATGGGAATGCGCGGCGCGGCAGCGTCGCTACTGATCGTGGCGATGTCGGCCTCCATGCCTGCCATTGCACAGCAACCGGCCGCGACCGCGGCCAGCAAGGAGAAGTCGGTCTTGACCTCGGATCGTGAGAAAGTCAGTTACGCCATCGGCCTGGACGTGGCCCGTTCGTTCGAGCCGATCGCCCAGGACATCGACCTGGGCGCCCTGCAGCGCGCCATCGAGAACGCGTTCAAGGGCGGCACGCCGCTGCTGTCCGACGAGCAGACCCAGACCACCGACACCGCGCTGCGCACCGCGCTGGCCGTGCGCAACGGCCAGCAGATCCCGGGCGTGGCGCCGGGCAGCGCGCCGCCGACCGTGTCCAAGGAGAACGTCGGCCTGATGCTGGGCGACCGCGCGGTCGGCCCGTCGCTGACCCGGATCAAGGACGACATCGACCTGGCCGTGCTGATGCAGGCCGTGCACACGGTGTTCGACAAGGGCACGCCGCTGCTGAGCCAGCAGGAAGCGGCCGCGACCCTGCAGGCCTTCGGCGCCTCCAAGCAGGCTGCCGCCGCCGGCAAGAACCGCGAGCAGGGCAATGCCTTCCTGGCCCAGAACAAGACCCAGAAGGGCGTGATCACCACCGCGTCCGGCCTGCAGTACATGGTGCTGCGCCAGGGCAGCGGCGAGCGCCCGACCGCGACCAGCAAGGTGCGGGTCAACTACGAAGGCAAGCTGCTCGACGGCACCGTGTTCGACAGCTCCTACCGCAACGGCCAGCCGGTCGAGTTCGGCCTCGGCCAGGTCATCAAGGGCTGGACCGAGGGCGTCAGCCTGATGCCGGTGGGCTCCAAGTACCGCTTCTGGATTCCGTCCAACCTGGCCTACGGAACCGAAGGAACGCCCGGCGGCCCGATCGGACCTGACGCAACTTTGACGTTTGATGTCGAGCTGATGGGTATTCTTCCGTAATCCCCCCCACAGCAAGAGTATCCCCACCCATGCGAGTAGCGATCTTCGGTACCGGTTACGTCGGTCTTGTCACCGGTACCTGTCTGGCGGAAGTTGGTCATCATGTCGTCTGCGTGGACATCGACCAGGCCAAGGTTGACGGTCTCAATCGCGGGGTGATCCCGATCTACGAACCCGGCCTGGAGCCGATGGTGACGGCCAACCACGGCGCCGGCCGCCTGCGCTTCACCACCGATGCGGCCGAGGCCATTGCCCACGGCGAGATCGTCTTCATCGCCGTGGGCACGCCGCCGGACGAGGACGGCAGCGCCGACCTGCAGTACGTGCTGGCGGTGGCGCGCACGATCGGCCGCCACATCGACGGCCCGGCCGTGGTGGTGAACAAGTCGACGGTGCCGGTCGGCACCGCCGACAAGGTGCGCGCGGCGATCGCCGAGGAGCTGAAGGCACGCGGCGTCGATTTCGACTTCGACGTGGTCTCCAACCCGGAGTTCCTGAAGGAAGGCGACGCGGTCGCCGACTGCATGCGCCCGGACCGCATCGTGATCGGCGCGACCAAGCCGGCCGCGGTCGCCCGCATGCGCCGCCTGTACACGCCGTTCAACCGCAACCACGACCGCATGGTCGAGATGGACGTGCGCTCGGCCGAGCTGACCAAGTACGCGGCCAACGCGATGCTGGCGACCAAGATCAGTTTCATGAACGAGATCGCCAACATCGCCGAGCGCGTCGGTGCGGACGTGGAGCAGGTGCGCAAGGGCATCGGCTCGGACCCGCGCATCGGCTGGCACTTCATCTATCCCGGCGCCGGCTACGGCGGCTCGTGCTTCCCGAAGGACGTGCAGGCCCTGGCCCGCACCGCGCAGCAGTACGGCCACGACCCGAAGCTGCTCAACGCGGTCGAGGCGGTCAACGACGCCCAGAAGGGCCATCTGTTCGAGCTGATCCAGCGTCACTACGCCGGTCCGCTGGAAGGCAAGACCTTCGCGGTCTGGGGCCTGGCGTTCAAGCCCAACACCGACGACATGCGCGAGGCCTCGAGCCGGCGCCTGCTGGCGCAGCTCTGGGAAGCGGGCGCCAAGGTGCGCGCCTACGACCCGGAGGCGACCCACGAGGCGCAGCGCATCTTCGGCCACCGCGACGACCTGGTGTTCTGCGACTCGGCCACGGCCGCGCTGGAGGGTGCCGATGCGCTGGTGGTGGTCACCGAGTGGAAGCAGTTCCGCAGCCCGGACTTCGCCCTCATCAAGCAGGCGCTGGGCGACGATGTCGTGTTCGACGGCCGCAACCTGTACGATCCGCCGGAAATCGAGGCCGCGGGTCTGGCCTACTACGCCATTGGACGAGGTCGTTCGTTGCATGCATGAGCAGATGACGCCGCGCGAGCAGGCACTGGAAGCGCGGCTGGTCGAACTGGAAATGCGCCTCTCCTTCCAGGAGCAGGCGCTCTCCGAGCTGAGCGAGGCGCTCGCGGACGCCCGGATGACGGGCGACCGCAATGCCGAGGTGATCCGGCACCTGCTGGACGACCTCGGCAAGGTGCGCAGCGCGCTGTACTCCGACCCGGCGGACGAGCCGCCCCCGCCGCATTACTGATCCAGTAGCGAAGACACGTTGTCATGAGCGATACCCTCCGCGACCAGTTGCTGGGCCTGGGCTTCAAGGCCGCGCCCAAGCCCGAACGCAAGCCCGACGCGCGCAAGCCGCACGGCCGCCCGCAGGCCGGCAAGCCGGCCAGGAACGCCGGCGGCAAGCCGCAGG
>DNXT01000441.1:0-519 GCA_003505795.1 Lysobacteraceae bacterium
CCGCCGGCCGCCACCGCCGGGCCGGCGCCGCCTAGCATCGGGACGGGAGGGGCGGCGGTCATGACGTCATGGCGAATAGTTATTCGCCATCGGCCAGCCGGCTTTCCACAGTGGGGCCACAGCGTTCGTCCGGGTCGGGACGACGCTCTTTTTCGGCGACTTGCCGATTTCATCTTCGGGGAAAAGAGAGAGCATGAAGCGACTGATCCGCAGGAGCGCGCTGGCGCTCGCATTGACGATGGCCGCCGGCGGCGTCCAGGCGCAGTCCACCACCGGCAGCATCGTCGGCAGCGTGGGCGAAGGCGCAGGCAAGACCGTGCTGGTGGAGAACAACAGCGGCTTCAGTCGCGAGGTGCCGGTGGACGAGCGCGGCCGCTACGCCGCGGGCAACCTGCCGCTGGGCACCTACAGGGTCACGGTCAAGCAGGACGGGGCGACGCTCGAGACCCGCGAGAACATCAGTCTCACCGTCGGCGCGAACACCGACGTGTCCTTCGCCGCCGGCACCGGCGCCGGTGC
>DNXT01000441.1:696-3836 GCA_003505795.1 Lysobacteraceae bacterium
CGGCACCGGCGCCGGTGCCGGCGTGCAGACCCTGGACGGGGTCACGGTGAGCGCCGCGAAGCTGACCTCCATCGACGTGAGCAGCGTGGACACGCGCACGGTGGTCACCGCCGAGCAACTGCAGCAACTGCCGCTGGGGCGCACCGCCGAGGCCATCGCGCTGCTGGCGCCGGGCGTGGTCGTCAACAGCGGCGGCTACGACAACGGCCCGCTCGGCGGCTCGCTGCCCAGCTTCGGCGGCTCGGCGGCCTCGGAGAACGCCTACTACCTCAATGGCTTCAACACCACCACCGCGAGCAACAGCCTGGGTGGCCTGACCCTGCCGTACGGCGCGATCGACCAGCAGGAAATCTTCACCGGCGGCTACGGCGCGCAGTATGGCCGTTCCAACGGCGGCGTGATCAATCAGGTCGGCAAGCGCGGCACCAACGAATGGAAGTTCGGTGCCGCGGTCATCTGGGAGCCGAACGGGTTGAAGGCCAATCAGAAGGATCTGTACTGGCGTCCGGACAGCCAAACCGCGACGTTTCCTGCCGGAAGAGAGCCGGGTGCATACACGTATGCCAAGGCGGCCAACGGCCTCTACCAGCCGCTGAGCGAGGCGGAAGCCAACCAGAAGACCTACAGCGCCTATGTCGGCGGCCCGATCGTCCAGGACAGGCTGTTCTTCTTCCTGGCCGCAGAAAAGGTGGATTCGGATGGGGTACGCATCCTGTCCAACCGCGACGCCGGCTCCGGCGGCTGGACCGACTACGACTACGACCAGAAGCGTTGGTACGCGAAGCTGGACTGGTACATCACCGACAACCACCTGCTGGAACTGACCAGCGCTGGCGACAAGTCGGAAACCAACGGCAAGATCTACGCCTACGATTATGTCAACCGCGCGCGCGGCGCTTACGATACCGACGAGGCCAAGCAGGAAACCGGCCCCACCCTCAACTCGGCCAAGTACACGGGCTATTTTGGCGACAACATCACCGTGACGGCGCTGTACGGCAAGATGCGCACGCCCGACCGGGTGACGCCGTTCGAGTACGATCCGGCCAACGGTCCGCGGATCATCGACTACGAACTGCAGAATCCTGCCTACATCGGCAGCACGCCGATCGAGGGTCGCCAGAGGGTTCGCGATCCGATTTCGGCATCGGATCGTGCTTACGAAAAGAACAATGTGCGGCTGAACCTGGAGTGGCGCCTCGGCGACCATGCGGTCAGCTTCGGCATCGACAACCAGAAATCCGAAGGCATCGATATCGGATCGTCCCTGGCTGGTCCAGGCTATTCGTGGACGTACGGCCGTACGTCCGATCCGTTCGGCACGGGCACCGGCGGCCTGATCAGCCAGTCGGCCAACGAGGCCGGCGGCGTCGGCGCCCCCAGCCCCGGCCTGGTCGATCCGACCTATGGTTCGGAGGGCTACTACGTGGTCCGCAACGTCAACACCAGTCTGTACTCCTACGAGGCCAAGCAGAAGGCGTACTACATCGAGGACAAGTGGCAGGTCACCGACAACCTGCTGCTCAGCCTGGGCCTGCGCAAGGACGAGTTCACCAACTACACCCCGTTCGGGCAGGCCTACATCAACGTCGATGACGCGTGGGCGCCGCGCCTGGGCTTCAGCTGGGACGTGCACGGCGACTCGAGCCTGAAGGTGTTCGGCAATGTCGGCCGCTACTATCTGGGCCTGCCGCTGTCGCCGGTGGGCCTGTTCACTCCCGCCATCAACACCGATACCTACTTCACCTACAGCGGCATCAACGCCGACGGAACGCCGATCATCTCCCAGCAACTGGGCTCGGCGGTCTCGGCCAACTCGCGCTTCGGCCGCATCGCCGACGTTCGCACCGCCGTGGCCAAGGACATCGAGGGCGAGAACCAGGACGAGATCATCCTGGGTTTCACCAAGGTGCTCGGGGAGAGCGGCTGGGTGGGCGGCATCCGTGCCACGCATCGTCGCCTGAACGCCGGTATCGACGACCAGAACTACGATGTGTCCAACACCGCACTGATCGAGGCGGCGGCCGCGCAGGGCGTGACGATCGACTGGTCCCAGGTCTCCGGTGCGGCCCTGGTCAATCCCGGGGAGACCAACACCTGGGGCGTGATCGGCACCGACGGCCAGTTCCATGAGATCGACGTGACGCGCGAGGCGGCGGGGTTCCCGAAGTTCAAGCGCAACTACTCGGCGGTCGAGTTCAACCTGGAGCGTCCGTTCGACGGCAAGTGGTATGCAAAGCTCAACTACGTCTGGTCGCACAGCTACGGCACCACCGAAGGCCAGCTGCGCTCGGACCTGTGGCGCACCGGCGGCGCGCTCGGCAGCTACCAGGGCCAGGCGGCGGTCTCGACCACGCAGAGCTGGGACCATGCGGCGTTGATGGAACACTTCAACGGCGACCAGTCCAACGACCATCGCCATCAGCTGAAGCTGTACGGCTATTACCAGTTGACCCGCGAGTGGGGCGTTTCCGGCAATGCAAGCGTGATTTCCGGCGCGCCGCGCAACTGCCTGGGCAATTACTACGGCGACAACTACGACGGTACGGATCCGGCCGGCTACGGTGGCAGCGCGATCACCGGTGGCCCGTACCACTTCTGCCAAGGCGAGCCTTCGCCTCCAGGTTCGCATGGCCGGCTGAGCTGGATCAGCCAGTTCGACCTGGGCGTGAGCTACAAGCCCAATTTCGCCGACGGCAAGCTGGCCTTCAACCTCAACGTGTTCAACCTGACCAACGAGCAGGCCGTGACCAACATCTATCCGTTCTCGCAGCTGCAAGATGGCTCGGTGAACCCGTTGTGGAACCAGCCGGTGGCGTACCAGACCCCGCGCTACGCACGGTTGGCCGTCAGCTACGACTTCTGACCGGTCCGTCCCGGTCCGCCCCCCGCGGCGGGCCGGGAGATAGGAAGGGCTTCAGCCCCGACAGGCTTCCCCGGGAAAGCCCGTCGGGGCTGAAGCTCCTCCCACAGGAATTGTTATCCTTCCAGCCCGAAACAGGCCCGGTACGCCCGCAGCGCCGCCTGCGGATCGGGCGCGGCGTACACCCCGCTGATCACCGCGACCAGGTCCGCGCCGGCGGCGATCACCGGGCCGCAGTTGTCCGGGGTGAGGCCGCCGATCGCCGCGCGCGGCAGGC
>DNXT01000356.1 GCA_003505795.1 Lysobacteraceae bacterium
GCGCTGGGCCTGGGGCGGGACCACCCTGGCCAGGATCGAGCGCGCCGGGCGCGGTGCCGGCAGCCAGCTGGCCGCGACCGCGCCGGACGACGTCGCCGCGATCCTGTTCACCAGCGGCTCCACCGGCGTGCCCAAGGGCGTGGTCTACCGGCACCGGCATTTCGTCGGCCAGATCGAGCTGCTGCGCAACGCCTTCGGCATGCTGCCGGGCGGGGTGGACCTGCCGACCTTCCCGCCGTTCGCGCTGTTCGACCCGGCGCTGGGCCTGACCAGCGTGATCCCGGACATGGACCCGACGCGCCCGGCCAGGGCCGATCCACGCAGGCTGCACGACGCGATCGCGCGCTTCGGCGTCACCCAGCTGTTCGGTTCGCCGGCGCTGATGCGGGTGCTGGCCGACTACGGCCGGCCGCTGCCGACGTTGCAGCGGGTGACCTCGGCCGGCGCGCCGGTGCCGCCGGACGTGGTCGCGAGGATCCGTGCCCTGCTGCCGGACGACGCGCAGTTCTGGACGCCCTACGGCGCCACCGAATGCCTGCCGGTGGCGGTGATCGAGGGCCGCGAGCTGGAGTCCACCCGCGCCGCCACCGAGGCCGGCGCCGGCACCTGCGTCGGCCGCGTGGTCGCGCCGAACCAGGTGCGCATCATCGCCATCGACGATGCCGCGATCGGCGACTGGTCCGGCGTGCGCGAACTGCCGGCCGGCCAGGTCGGCGAGATCACCGTGGCCGGGCCGACCGCCACCGACAGCTACTTCAACCGCGATGCCGCCACCGCGATCGCCAAGATCCGCGAGCGCCTGGCCGACGGCGGCGAGCGCGTCGTGCACCGCATGGGCGACGTCGGCTATTTCGATGCCGAGGGCCGGTTGTGGTTCTGCGGTCGCAAGACCCAGCGCGTGGAAACCGCGCACGGGCCGATGTACACCGAGCAGGTCGAGCCGGTGTTCAACGTGCATCCGGCGGTCAAGCGCACGGCGCTGGTGGGCGTCGGCGAATACGGCCGGCAGTTGCCGGTGCTGTGCGTGGAGCTGGCGGAAGACGCCGCGGCGGACGCATGGCCGCGCATCGAAGGCGAACTGCGCGAACTGGGCGCGGCGCATCCGCATGCGGCCGGGATCGGCCGTTTCCTTCGCCACGACGGCTTCCCCGTCGATATCCGCCACAACGCCAAGATCGGCCGCGAGAAGCTTGCGGCGTGGGCGGCGGGACGCCAGGGCTGAGGTTGACACGATGAGCGGGCGCTACCGGCTGGCGGACCTGTCCATCGACGTGGACAGGCAGCGGGTCGAGCGCGATGGCGTGGCGCTGGACGTGAGCGGCCTGAGTTTCCGCCTGCTGCACTACCTGTTGCGCCAGGGCCAGCGCGTGGTCGGTTTCGACGAGCTGATCGCGCAGGTGTGGGCGCCGGCGCTGGTCAACGAGGAGACCGTCACCCAGCGCGTGCGCCTGCTGCGCCAGGCGCTGGGCACCGGGCAGACGCCGTCCAACCAGGTCCTGCTCGGCCTGGCGATGTTCCTGACCGCGCTGGTGATGATGCCGGTGTGGCAGAAGATGTGGAGCGCCGGCCTGCAGCCGTACCTGGACAACCGGATCGACTTCCAGACCGCCTGGACCCTGACCACCCAGCCGCTGCGCGCGTTCATGCTGGCGCAGATCCGCGAGGCCGACCTGATGACCTTCGCCGGCATGGCCGGCGACGGCACCTACAGCAGCCCGGACGCGGTGCCGTTCCCGGTGCTGGTGGCCTCGTTCGTCACCTCCGAGCTGAAGACCGCCTTCGAGATCGGCTTCCTGATCTTCATCCCGTTCGTGATCATCGACCTGGTGGTGGCCTCGGTGCTGATGTCGATGGGCATGATGATGATGTCGCCGATGCTGATCTCGGCCCCGTTCAAGATCCTGCTGTTCGTGCTGGTGGACGGCTGGGTGCTGGTGGTCGGCACGCTGGCGGCCAGCTTCAACGCGGTGTAGCCGGGATTGGGGATTCGGCATTGGAGATTCGCAAAGCGAAAAACCGCTCCTTCGTGCCCTGCCTCTCTACGAATCCCCAATCCCCAATCCCTAATCCCGGCCCTTATTCCATGTCCCCCGAAATCGCCCTGACCGAACTGCGCGGTGGCCTGGTCACCGTACTCTGGACCGCCGGCCCGATCCTGCTGGCCATCCTGATCGTCGGCATCGTCGTCGGCATCGTGCAGGCGGCGACCCAGCTCAACGAGCCGACCATCGCCTTCATCGCCAAGGCGGTCACCCTCACCCTGGTGCTGTTCGCCACCGGCTCGATCCTGCTGGTGCACCTGGTCGAGTACACGACCATGCTGTTCCAGCGCATTCCGCACCTGATCGGCTAGCGCGACGCGAGGAGCCGCGACCGTGGATGCCGCCACCCTGATGGTGATCGATGGCCAGCGCGCCTTCGCGATGGTCGGGGCGGTGCTGTGGACGATGCTGCGGATCGGCGCGCTGCTCACCGCGATGCCGCTGATCGGCACCAAGGCGGTACCGGCGCGCATGCGCGTGCTGCTGGCCGCGACCCTGGCGCTGGCGCTGGCGCCGCTGCTGCCGCCGGTGCCGGACTGGGACGGCTTCAACGCGACCGCGGTGCTGAACGTGGCGCGCGAGCTGGCGGTCGGGGTCAGCATGGGCTTCATGCTGCGGATGATCTTCGAGGCCGGCGCGTTCGCCGGCGAGATGATCTCGCAGAGCACCGGCCTGTCGTTCGCGCAGATCACCGATCCGCTGCGCGGGGTCAGCTCCGGCGTGATTGCGCAGTGGTTCTACCTGAGCTTCGGCCTGCTGTTCTTCGCCGCCAACGGCCACCTGGCGCTGGTGGCGCTGCTGGTGGACAGCTACAAGGCGCTGCCGATCGGCGCGTCGCTGCCGGACGCCTACGCCTTCGCCGAGGTCGCCCCGACCTTCTTCATGCAGGTGATGCGCGGCGGCCTGACCCTGGCGCTGCCGATGATCGTGGCGATGCTGGCGGTGAACCTGGCGTTCGGCGCGCTGAGCAAGGCGGCCCCGGCGCTCAACCCGATCCAGCTGGGCCTGCCGGTATCGGTGCTGCTGGGCCTGTTCCTGCTGGCATCGCTGGCCGGGGAACTGGCGCCGCCGGTGCAGCGCATGTTCGACGCGGCGTTCGACGCCGCCCGCCAGCTGACCGGTTGAGCCGACGCGATGCGAACGCCATCAAGTTCCGGTGGCGACGGCCGATCTGCTTGACAGGCGAGCATCGTCTCGATCCCGGCAGCCCTCTTACCGTCCCGAACCCAGGGCCTGCCAACGCTATTGGAGCAGGCCACGCGGCGCCTGGGCGGCGCGTGCGGGGCAAGGTAGAACGAGAGAGCTTATGTCGACAACAGACCGAGTGATGACGCCGCAGCGTGCGCGTCCAGGCGCGGCGCTTCTGGTTGCCGGGTCCGGAACCGATCGCGTCGACCGGCCCTAGCCCCGTCCGTGTCCGCATATCGCCCAGCGTCCGCGGCCCAGGCCCGTCGCTCCGCCGCCGCGCGGATCGCCGCCCTGCTGCCGTGGTTGGTCCTGGCCCTGCCCGCGGCGGCGCAGGACTACAGCTTCCGCAACTACGCCCAGGCCGACGGCCTGCAGGGACTGTCGGTCAGCACCCTGTTCGAGGACCGCGAGGGCGTGGTCTGGGCCGGCACCGAGCTGGGCCTGCACCGCTTCGAGCGCGAACGCTTCGAGTTCGTCGGCCGCGACGCGGGGATCGACGCGGTCTACATCCTGGGCATCGCCGAGGACCGCCAGGGCCGGCTGTGGGTGGCCAGTTCCAACGGCGTGTTCGTCGGCAAGGACGGGCGCTTCGTCCCGGTCCTGCGCGCCGGCAGGCCGGTGGCGGTGGACCGCGGCAATACCCTGGTCGCCGACGGCGACGGCATGGTCCTGGCCAGCCACCAGCAACTGCTCCGCATCGACGCCGATGCCGCCGGGCGCTGGCGCTACACCGCCCTGCCGTTGCGCCTGGCCGGCGAGCCGCCGCTGCAGGTCGGCGAGGCGTTGCTGGCCGACGGCGACGCCCTGTGGGCCAGCTG
>DNXT01000367.1 GCA_003505795.1 Lysobacteraceae bacterium
CCGATGCCGCCCGATCGCGGGAGGCCGGTGCCGGGGAAACCCCGTCGCGCCGGACTCACCGCTGCCGGCAGGCCGGGCCGGCGCGAACGTCCCGTGACGCCGGACGCTTACCCACGACCGCGTTTTTGCGATAGCTTTCACATCCAGACTTGGACGCAGTAGCCGGAGGGGCAACGATGCGTATCGGAATCGTCGTGGATTCGGCCTGCGACCTGCCACAGGACTTCATCGCCGCCAACAACATCGTGGTGCTGCCGATCACGGTGCGGATCGGCGAGGCGGTACTGGCCGACCACCGCGACGAGGAGGCCACGCTGAGCTTCCTGCAGGCGCACGTGGCCGAACGCGGCCACGAGGCCGAGACCACGCCGTTCTCGGTCAACCAGATCCGCGACCTGTTCCTGCAGCGGCTGGTGATCGACTACGACCACGTGTTCTGCCTGACCATCTCCAAGCTGCGCAGCCAGATCCACGACAACGCGATGCAGGCCAGCTTCGCGATTCTCAACGACTACAAGCCGATCCGCCAGGCCGCCGGGCACACCTCGCCGTTCGCGCTGCGGGTGATCGACACGCTCAACCTGTTCGCCGGCCAGGGCATCACCGCGGTGGAAGCGGTACGGATGCGCGCAGAAGGCGCGAACGTGGCCCAGATCCGCGCGCGCCTGGAGCAGCTGGCCGACAACACCTACGGCTACATGATCCCGCGCGACCTGTACTACCTGCGGGCGCGGGCGCGCACCAAGGGCGACCGCAGCGTCGGCCTGATCGGCGCCGCGCTCGGCAGCGCGCTGGACATCAAGCCGGTGCTGCGCGCCTTCCGCGGCGTCACCGAACCGGTCGCCAAGCTCAAGGGCTTCGAGCCTTCGGCGCAGAAGCTGTTCGAGTTCGCCGCGCGCAAGGTCCGCGACGGCCTGATGACGCCGACGGTATGCCTGGGCTACGGCGGCGATCTCGACGAACTGCGCGCCCTGCCCGGCTACGGCGCCCTGCGCGATGCCTGCGCCGCCAACGGCGTGCAGCTGCTGGAAAGCGTGATGAGCCTGACCGGCATGGTCAACGTCGGCAAGGGCGCGCTGGCGGTGGCCTTCGCCGCGCCGCCGCACACGTTCTCGGCCTGACGGCTAGACAGGGCGCTCACGAGCGATCCTGCTAGCCTGCGCGCCTCAACACAGGAAGCCCTTCATGTCCGTCAGCTACTCGATCAGCCTGCCCGATCCCAAGCTCGCCCGCGGCGGCGAACCTTCGGTCAGCTTCAGCGCCAACGGCGCCGATGCCTTCGCCGAACAGTTGCAGGCGGCACTGGCCGATCCGGCCTGGTTCGAACGCTGGCGCCTGCTGCAGAACGATCCGGACGAGGTCGATCCGAGCATGGGCGTCACCGACCCGGCGGCCAGCGTGACCGGCAGGCAGGACGACCTGCGCATCAACCTGGTCGCCACCACCACCCTGCCGGGCGACATCCTCAAGCACCGCATGCACGTGCTTGCCGGCAACCACTGGGAACTGCGCAACGTGCGTTGAGCCCGCGGGTTCCTGCAGCGGGCTTCGGCGACGACCGGCGTGCCTGCACTTTGTCCGCACGGAAGGACTTCGCCGGGGCCCGAGTGGCCCTAACTTCCCCCTTCTCCCGACGGGGGAGGGGCCAAGGCCCGCATCACGGGCATCCGCTGTGCTGTTCCGCCTCGTAGGAGCGACTTCAGTCGCGACGAGCCCGCCTCCGCCGAGAACCCGCCGTGTCAGCGCAGCGCGGTGGCGTGGTGGGCGATGTGCTCGCCGATGAAGCTGGCGATGAAGTAGTAGCTGTGGTCGTAGCCGGGCTGCATCCGCAGCGTGACCGGATAGCCGGCAGCGCGCGCAGCCTCGGCGAACCGCTGCGGCTGCAGCTGGCGGTCGAGGAACTCGTCGGCGTCGCCCTGGTCGATCAGCAGCGGCAGCCGCTCCTGCGCGTCGGCCACCAGCGCGGTGGCGTCGTAGGCGTTCCACGCCCGGCGGTCTTCGCCGAGGTAGGCGGAGAACGCCTTCTCGCCCCACGGCACCTGGCTCGGCGCGACGATCGGCGAGAACGCCGACACGCTGCGGTAGCGGCCGGGATTGCGCAGCGCGATCACCAGCGCGCCGTGCCCGCCCATCGAGTGCCCGCTGATCGCGCGCGCGGCGGTGGCCGGCAGATGAGCCTCGACCAGCGCCGGCAGTTCGTCGACGATGTAGTCGTACATGCGGTAATGCGCCGCCCACGGCGCCTGCGTCGCGTTGACGTAGAAGCCGGCGCCCTTGCCGAGGTCGTAGCCTTCGGCATCGGCCACGTCCTCGCCGCGCGGGCTGGTGTCCGGCGCCACCACGATCACGCCGTACTCGGCGGCATAGCGCTGCGCGCCGGCCTTGGTGGCGAAGTTCTGCTCGGTGCAGGTCAATCCCGACAGCCAGTACAGCACCGGCAGCCTGCGCGTGGCCGCCTGCGGCGGCAGGTAGACCGCGAACTGCATCGTGCAGCCCAGCGTCGTCGATTCGTGCCGGTACACGTCCTGCCAGCCGCCGAAGCAGGCGCGATGTTCGATGCGTTCCATGGGATTCGGGATTCGGGATTCGGGATTCGGGATTCGGGATTCGGGAACAGACTACGGATTGGCTCTTGCCTTTACCAATCCCCAATCCCCAATCCCGAATCCCGGCTTTTCAGTAATGCACCACCGAGCGGATCGACTTGCCCTCGTGCATCAGCTCGAACGCGTCGTTGATCGCGTCCAGCCCCATGGTGTGGGTCACGAACGGCGCCAGCTGGATCTCGCCCTTCATCGCGTCCTCGACCATGCCCGGCAGCTGGGTGCGGCCCTTCACGCCGCCGAACGCGGTGCCGAGCCAGCGCCGGCCGGTGACCAGCTGGAACGGACGGGTGGAGATCTCCTGGCCGGCGCCGGCGACGCCGATGATCACCGACTGGCCCCAGCCGCGGTGCGCGCATTCCAGCGCCGCGCGCATCACGTTGACGTTGCCGATGCACTCGAACGAATGGTCCACGCCCCAGCCGGTCATCTCCACGACCACCTGCTGGATCGGCTTGTCGAAGTCCTTCGGGTTGATGCAGTCGGTGGCGCCGAACTGCCTGGCCATCGCGAACTTGTCCGGGTTGGTGTCGATGGCGATGATGCGGCCGGCCCGGGCCTGGCGCGCGCCCTGGATCACCGCCAGGCCGATCCCGCCCAGGCCGAACACCGCCACCGAATCGCCCTCGGCCACCTTGGCGGTGTTGTGCACCGCGCCGATGCCGGTGGTCACGCCGCAGCCGAGCAGGCAGACGTGTTCCGGGTTGGCGTCCGGGTTGATCCTGGCCAGCGACACCTCGGCCACCACGGTGTACTCGCTGAAGGTCGAGCAGCCCATGTAGTGGTAGACCGGCTCGCCGTTGTAGGAGAAGCGGCTGGTGCCGTCGGGCATCACGCCCTTGCCCTGGGTGGCACGCACCGCCACGCACAGGTTGGTCTTGCCCGACCGGCAGAATTCGCACTCGCCGCATTCGGCGGTGTACAGCGGGATCACGTGGTCGCCCGGCTTGACCGAGGTGACGCCCTCGCCCACCTCGACCACGATGCCGGCGCCCTCGTGGCCGAGCACGGCCGGGAACAGGCCTTCCGGATCGTCGCCGGACAGGGTGAACGCATCGGTGTGGCAGACGCCGGTGTGGGTGATCCTGACCAGCACCTCGCCCTTCCTCGGCGGGGCGACGTCGATCTCGACGATCTGCAACGGCTGGCCGGGACCGAATGCGACGGCGGCACGTGACTTCATGGCGACTTCTCCTGCGATGGCGATTCAAGAAACGGCCGGTGGCGATGCCGGCCGCGGATTCATTTGAGGTAGGAGCGGACCAGCCCGAGCAGTTCCTGCACGCGCTCGGCGCGCTGCGCGTCCGAGCCGGCGGGCTGGCCGAAATCCTCGCGGATATGCGCCTCCAGCACCTCGGACATCAGCCCGTTGACCGCACCGCGGATCGCGGCGATCTGCTGCAGCACCGGCCCGCAGTCGGCGCCGCCCTCCAGCGCGCGCTCGAGCGCGTCGCACTGTCCGCGGATGCGCCGCACCCGGGTCAGGACGCGCTTCTTCTCCTGGGGTGAATGCGGCACCGGGGGGCCCCTGCCTTGATACTGGGGGGCAGTATATTGATGTGGCCGGAAAATGGAAGGCTCCGTCCGCGGAATCAGGCAGCGGCCTGTGGGAGGGACTTCAG
>DNXT01000011.1 GCA_003505795.1 Lysobacteraceae bacterium
TCTCCAGTCGCGACGGCGGCACCCACAACAAGCTCAACGTCTGGGGCTCGGGCGCGATCGTCAAGGACCGGCTGTTCTTCTTCGGCATGTACGAGGCGCGCGACAACCACGTCTTCAACACCAGCAACGACGCCGAGACCTACAACGACAGCAGCGCCGACGACGGCTTCTGGGGCGCCAAGCTCGACTGGAGGATCACCGACGACCACAGCCTGTCGCTGCTGGGGTTCTCCGACAAGAACGAGACCGTCGCCGACGTCTACAGCTACGACTATCTCGCACGCTCGCGCGCCCGCGACAGGAGCAACGCGATCTACACCCATACCGGCGGCGACAACTACGCGCTGACCTACAACGGGCAGCTCACCGGCAATTTCTCCATGCGCGCGATGATCGGCGACAACAAGCGCGACTACGCCAACTACAGCCAGACCGACCTGGAGTGCAACCGGGTGGTGTCCGAGTCGGGCATCGCGCCGTCCGGCATCCCGCTGGGCTGCACCACCAACTCGGCGGTGGAATCGCGCCTGGACGAGCGCAAGGCCGGACGGCTGGACTTCGAATGGACCCTCGGCGACCACCTGCTGCGCTTCGGCCTGGACCGCGAGCAGAACACCTCCAGCTACGATCGCATGTATCCGGGACCGGGCGGCTTCTACTACAACGTCTACCACACCTCGCCGGGCTCGACCCTGTCCAACGGCGGCACCGTGCCGGCCGGCACCACCGCCTACGTGCGCGCCCGCCGCTACGAGATCGCCGGCGAGTTCGAGACCGACAACTCGGCCTACTACCTGGAGGACAACTGGTCGGTCACCCCGAACCTGCTGCTGAACCTGGGCCTGCGCCTGGAGCAGTTCGACAACAAGGACAGCGAGGGCCGCAGCTACATCAAGATGGACGACATGCTCGCGCCGCGCTTCGGCGCCTCGTGGGACGTCAGGGGCGACGGCACGATGAAGCTGTTCGGCAACGTCGGCCGCTATTTCCTGCCGGTGGCCAACGTCATCAACATCAAGCAGGCCGGCGGCCTGCTCGACGAGCGCACCTACTACGCGCTGTCCGGGTGGGAGACCCGCGAGCTCAACGGCTCGCGGTACCAGGTGCCGGTGCTCGGCGCGCAGATCGGCCCGGTGGACGACTCCCAGGGCGACGGCACGGTCGGCGACCTGCGCTCGGAAGTGGATCGCGACATGGATCCGGTCTACCAGGACGAGGCGATCCTCGGCTTCCAGCAGTCGATCAACGCGGCCTGGTCCTACGGCGTGCGCGGCATCTACCGCAAGCTGCACAACGCCATCGACGACATGGAGATCAGCGCCACCGGCGCCTGCGGGCCGGACGGCTACGTCGGCTGGGTGATGGCCAACCCGGGCGAGAAGGTCACCGTCTGGGGCGACACCGACTGCAACGGCAGCATGGGCTGGGTGACGGTCGACACCGCGAAGGAAGGCTGGGCGATGTACCGCCAGGACGGCCTCGATGCCGACGGCGAGCCGATCATGACCTACATCGGCCAGCGCGGCTGGGACAAGCCCAGGCGCGACTACAAGGCGCTGGAACTGCAGCTGGACCGCGCCTGGGACGGCAAGTGGTCGATGAACGCCTCCTATACCCTGGCCTACGGCCGCGGCAACGCCGAAGGTCCGGTGAACTCGGACACCGACTTCGCCGACACCGGGCGCACCGAGAACTTCGACGATCCCTACGTCAACCTCGGCGGCTACGGCTACCTGTCCAACGACCGCCGCCACCAGTTCAAGCTGCGCGGCGCCTACGCCGTCACCGACAGCTGGCTGTTCGGCGCCACCCTGGACGCGCGCTCGGGCGGGCCGGTCACCGGCT
Source organism: Lysobacteraceae bacterium (assembly GCA_003505795.1). Lineage (GTDB taxonomy): Bacteria > Pseudomonadota > Gammaproteobacteria > Xanthomonadales > Xanthomonadaceae > UBA8801. The sequence goes on from DNXT01000011.1 coordinate 1,846, forward strand.
TCGGCGTCGGCAACCCGTACGACAGCACCGTCTACCACAGCTACTACGTCTGCGTGGAGAACTGCGATTCGACGTTCTCCGAGGAGCGCGTCTACGCGCACTCGCCGCGCGCCGGCTACGGCCGGCTGCCGTGGAGCTACGAGCTGGGCGCCAGCGTGACCTGGCTGAAGTCCTTCGGCGCGGCCGACCTGAAGGTGAAGTTCGCGGTCTACAACCTGACCAACCAGCAGAAGAAGCTGGCGGTGAACCAGGAGCTGGAGGACGCGGTCGGCCATCGCAACGACTACTTCGGCTATCCGGAGAGCTTCCAGGCGCCGCGCTATGCGCAACTGGTGGTGTCGCTGGACTACTGAGCCCCGCGCGGTCGCCGGACGCGCTATCGTCCGGCGACCGTGTCTTACCGGAGCATGACGTGAGCATTCGTCGCAGGGCGTCGCTGGGCGCCGGGCTGTGGCTGCTGGTGGGCGTCGCGCAGGCGACGGCGCCTGCACCGGGCGCCGACAGCGCCGCCTACGACCGCCTGTTCCAGCAGGCCATGGACCACTACCACCTGCCGGGCCTGGCGGTGGGCGTGATCGAGGACGGGCAGGTGGTCTATCGTCGCACCGCCGGCGAGCGCGCGGCCGGCGGCGGCGCGGCGATAGACGCCGACACGCTGTTCAAGATCGCCTCCAACAGCAAGGCGATGACCACCGGCCTGCTGGCGCGGCTGGTCGACCAGGGCAGGCTCGCCTGGGACGACCCGGTGACCAAGTACCTGCCCGAGTTCCGCATGCACGACCCCTGGGTCACCCGCAACATCCAGGTGCGCGACCTGCTGATCCACAACAGCGGGCTCGGCCTGGGCGCCGGCGACCTGATGCTGTGGCCCGAGCCCAACGCCTTCACCCGCGCCGACATCGTCGCCGGCCTGGCCCATCTCAGGCCGCCCCACAGCTTCCGCGCGCACTACGCCTACGACAACCTGATGTACGTCGTCGCCGGCGAAGTCGCCGCGCGCGCCGGCGGCAAGCCCTACGACCAACTGGTGCGCGAGCAGGTGTTCGCGCCACTGGGGATGCGCCGCTGCCAGGTCGGCGCGTGGCGGCCGGCGGCGGTCGGCAACCTCGCCCAGCCGCACATGCGCGCCGGCCGCGGCAACCTGCCGGTGCGCGAGGATGGCGACCTCGTCGCCGACGTGCCGTCGATGGCCGCCGGCGGCATCCGCTGCAGCCTCAACGACATGCTGGCCTGGATGGACCGCGCCTGGCTGCGGCCCGATCCGGAACGGCCCTGGCTGTCGGAAACGCAGCGGCGCGCGGTGTGGTCGCTGCACACGCCGATGCCGATCAGCCAGCGCATGCGCGACTGGGACAACACCCACCTGTACGGCTACGGCTATGGCTGGCGGCTGTCGGACGTGGACGGGCAATGGAAGGTCGCCCACACCGGCACGCTGATGGGCATGTATTCCTCGCTGGTGCTGCTGCCGGACCGGCGCAGCGGCTTCGTCATCCTGATCAACGGCGAGGGCGAGGCCGCGCGCACCGCCCTGGGCGAGGCCTTGCAGAAGCGCCTGCTCGGTGCCGATCCCGCGCTGGACACGCTGCACTACGCCGCCGCGCTCGAACGCGAAGCCGCGCAGCCGAGGCCGCCGGCCGCGCGCAAGCCTGATACCTCGGCGCGACAACCGGTGACGATCGCCGCGGCCGGCCCGCGCGCCGGCGTCTATCGCGATCCCTGGTTCGGTGAGGCCACGCTGTGCCCGGCCGACGGCAGCCTGCGGTTTACCGCCGCCAAGTCGCCGCTGCTGCGCGGCCGGGTCATGCAGTCCGGCGGACGCTGGCTGGTGGACTGGGACGACGCCAGCGTCGATGCCGAGCCCTGGCTGGATTTCGCCACCGCGCGCGACGGCCATGCGACGATGCATCTGGCCGCGATCGATCCCGACGCCGACTTCAGCTACGACTATGCCGACCTGGAATTCCGCCGCCTCGGCGGCTGTCCTTAGCCTCGCCCTGCTGTGGGCGCAGGCCGCCAGCGCGCAGAACGCGCCGGCGGTGTCGCCGGCACGCGATGCCGCGCAGGCCGGCATGCGCGACGTCGCCGGCCTCGCGCCCGGCCTGCAGCTCGACATGCGCTATGCCGGTGCGGACAACTTCACCGGCCGCATCG
>DNXT01000043.1 GCA_003505795.1 Lysobacteraceae bacterium
CGGCGCGCAGCGCCGGACGCGGCTGCGGCGGAGCCGCGCCGCAGCTGGCCTGCGGCCACGCCGACGATGAACGCGTCGCCAAGCGCCCGTATCGCGGACGAGGGGCACCGGCTGCCGTGGTTCGCCTTGCCTGGCGCGTGGCGATGCGTTCCTGATAGCGGTCACCGGGCGATTCTTCCCCGGCCCGCGCCAGCGGCGCCGGCGCTCCGAGGAATGCGCGCCGGGTGCGCGCAAGCCGCGCGTTCCCGCCCCGGCGGGAGCGGGGCTCGAGTCAGCGCTCCAGCTTCAGGTACTCCAGCACCTGCCGCGCCAGGGCCTCGACGTTCTCGCCATCGGCATGCAGGTGCAGCTCCGGGTTCTGCGGCGCCTCGTAGGGCGAGTCGATGCCGGTGAAGTTGGGGATCTGCCCGGCCCGGGCCTTGGCGTACAGGCCCTTGACGTCGCGTGCCTCGGCCACCGCCAGCGGCACGTCGACGAACACCTCGACGAACTCGTCCGCGCCGAAGCGCTCGCGCGCCATCTGCCGCTCGGCCCGGAACGGCGAGATGAAGCTGACCAGCACGATCAGGCCGGCATCGGCCATCAGCCGGGCGACCTCGGCGACGCGGCGGATGTTCTCGACCCGGTCCTCGGCGGTGAAGCCAAGGTCGCGGTTCAGACCATGGCGGACGTTGTCGCCGTCGAGGATGAAGGTGTGGTGGCCGAGCGCGTGCAGGCGCTTGTCGACCAGGTTGGCGATGGTCGACTTGCCGGCGCCGGACAGGCCGGTGAACCACAGCACCTTCGGTACCTGGCCCTTGATCCGCGCGCGCGCGGCCTTGTCCACGTCCAGGTGCTGCCAGTGCACGTTGCCGGCGCGGCGCAGCGCGAAGTCGAGGGTGCCGGCGGCGACGGTGGCGTTGCTCTGGCGGTCGATCAGGATGAAGCCGCCGAGCGCGCGGTTGCGCGCGTACGGCTCGAACGCGATCGGCTCGTCCAGCGACAGGTTGCAGTAGCCGACCTCGTTGAGCTCCAGCCGCTTGGCCGCGAGCTTGTCCTGGGTGTTCACGTCGATCCGGTGCTTGATCTCGCTGACGCTGGCGGCGACGGTGCGCGTGCCGATCTTCAGCCAGTACGGCCGGCCCGGCAGCAGCGCGGCCTCGTCCAGCCACAGCAGGTGCGCGGCGAACTGGTCGGCGACCTCCGGCGGGTCGCCGGCGGCGGCGATCACGTCGCCGCGGCTGATGTCGATCTCGTCGGCCAGAGTCAGCGTCACCGCCTGCCCGGCATGCGCGGCGTCGACCTCGCCATTGGCATCGAGCACCCGCGCCACGCTCGAACGCCGCCCGGACGGCAGCACCACCACCGCATCGCCGGGCCGCACCGTGCCGGCGGCGACGGTGCCGGCGAAGCCGCGGAAGTTCTGGTGCGGCCGGTTCACCCACTGCACCGGCAGGCGCAGGCCGGTGCCGGCGTCCTGCACGTCCACCGGCACCGTCTCCAGGTATTCCAGCAGCGACGGGCCGCCGTACCAGGGCGTGCGCGTCGAGCGCGAGGACAGGTTGTCGCCCTCCAGCGCCGACAGCGGGATCGCCTGCACCTGGGCGATGCCCAGTTGCGCGGCCAGCGCGCGGTAGGCGCCGGCGATGGCCTCGAACGTGGCCGGGTCGTAGTCGACCAGGTCCATCTTGTTCACCGCCAGCACCACCTGGCCGATGCCGAGCAGCGAGACGATGAAGCTGTGGCGGCGGGTCTGGGTGAGCAGGCCCTTGCGCGCGTCCACCAGCACCACCGCCACGTCGGCGGTGGAGGCGCCGGTGGCCATGTTGCGGGTGTACTGCTCGTGGCCGGGGCAGTCGGCGACGATGAACTTGCGCCTGTCGGTATCGAAGTAGCGGTAGGCCACGTCGATGGTGATGCCCTGCTCGCGCTCGGCGGCCAGGCCGTCGAGCAGCAGCGCGTAGTCGATGCGCGCGCCCTGGGTGCCGTGGCGCCGGCTGTCGCGCTCCAGCGCGGCGAGCTGGTCGTCGAACAGGCGCTTGCTGTCGTAGAGCAGGCGCCCGATCAGGGTGCTCTTGCCGTCGTCGACGCTGCCGCAGGTGATGAAGCGCAGCAGCGGCTTTGTCTCGTGGGACTTGAGGTAGGTGGCGATGTCGGAGCGCCGGGACCCGGGACCCGGGACCTGGGACCCGGAAAGGCCAGAGCCAAAGCCGGCGATATCTCCGTTGCTGTCGTCGAGTCCCGGGTCCCGGGTCCCGGGTCCCGATTTAACCGCGCCCATCAGAAATACCCCTCCAGCTTCTTCTTCTCCATCGACGCACCCGGGTCCTGGTCGATCACCCGGCCCTGGCGCTCGGAGCTGGTGGTCACCAGCATCTCGGCGATGATCGCCTCCAGCGAATCGGCGCCGGACTCGATCGCGCCGGTCAGCGGATAGCAGCCCAGGGTGCGGAAGCGCACCGACTTCAGCTGCGGCGTTTCGCCGGGGCGCAGCGGCAGGCGCTCGTCGTCGACCAGGATCAGCGCGCCGTCGCGCTCCACCACCGGCCGCGGCGCGGCGAAGTACAGCGGCACCACCGGGATGTCCTCGCGGTAGATGTACAGCCAGACGTCCAGCTCGGTCCAGTTCGACAGCGGGAACGCGCGCACGCTCTCGCCGGCATGGACGCGGGCGTTGTAGACGTTCCACAGTTCCGGGCGCTGGTTCTTCGGGTCCCAGCGGTGGCGGTCGTTGCGGAACGAGAACACCCGCTCCTTGGCGCGCGCCTTCTCCTCGTCGCGGCGCGCGCCGCCGATCGCCGCGTCGAACTTCCACTTGTCCAGCGCCTGCTTCAGGCCCTGGGTCTTCATCACGTCGGTGTGCACGGCCGCGCCGTGGCTGATCGGGCCGATCCCCTGGGCGATGCCGTCGGGATTGACGTGCACGCGCAGGTCCACCCCGGTCTCGGCGGCGCGGCGGTCGCGGAAGGCGATCATCTCGCGGAACTTCCAGCACGTGTCCACGTGCAGCAGCGGGATCGGCGGCGGCGCCGGCGCGAACGCCTTCAGCAGCAGGTGCAGCAGTACCGAACTGTCCTTGCCGACCGAATACAGCAGCACCGGGTTGCGGAACTCGGCGGCGACCTCGCGCAGGATATGGATGCTCTCGGCCTCGAGCCGGTCGAGGTGGGACAGGGGCGGGACGCTCATCGAACCAGGGCTTGGGAGGGGTACAGGACGGTCCCGGCCTAGCGTATCAGCGCCGCGGCGGCGGTTTCGACCGGGAGCGCAGTGTGTCGCCGCGTCGTCACACGGCGAAATAAGCGCCGGGCATAAGGCGATAACGGCTGATCCTTTCTGAACGAAGCAACGCTTCCCTAACATCGGTCATCCCTCCCCGTCGCCCGGACCGGAATGACCGCCGCCAGCCCAGCGTTGCCGCCAAGCCCCTTGCCCGAGGAGCGCAAGGCGTTGCTGGCACGGCTAGTCGAGGGCCTGGACGCGCCGTCGCTGTGGTGGCTGTCCGGCTACACCGCCGGCCTGGCCCAGGGCCATTCGCCGCCGGCGCTGGCGGTCCACAGCGGCGGCCAGAGATCGGAAGAGCG
>DNXT01000007.1:0-899 GCA_003505795.1 Lysobacteraceae bacterium
CTGGCGCGCGCGCGGCGTCTGGCCGGGCGCCGCCGCCTGCGCCAGCTGGAACTGCTGGCGCAGCTGTGCGGGCTGCAGTTGCTGATCCAGCAGGAGACCGCCGACGAGCAGGTGCGCGCGCGTGCCGCCGAGATCGGCCTTGACGCGCTGGCCGACGACATGGCGCGCGAATCGGCCGGCTACCGCCAGGTCGCGATCGCCGCCGCGCTGTGCCGCGCGCGGCTGCGCCTGCTCGACGCGCGCTGGGCGGACGCGCTGCAGGAACTGGAGCGGCTGCGGCACTGGGCGAGCCGGCACGGCGCCGGGCGCCTGCTGATCGAGGTCGCCCTGCTCGGCGCGCACGCGCTGCTGATGCAGGGCGAGGAGGACAGGGCACAGGCGCATTTCGACGAGGCGGTCGGCATGTCGATGTTCCAGGGCATCGTGCGGCCGTTCGTCGATGCGCGCCGCTTCGTCGCCCCGCTGCTGGAGCGCGCCCTGCACCACACCTCGCAGGTGGACCGCTTCCGCGACCAGTTCCTGCGGCGGCTGGCGCGGGCCTTCCCCGCGCGCCCGGCCAGCGCGGTGCCGGGCACCTTCAGCGATGCCGAGCTCGTGGTCCTGGAACATCTCGGTCGCGGCTATTCCAACAAGGAAATCGCGCGCCTGATCGGGATGTCGCCGGACACGGTGAAGTACCGGCTGAAATCGCTGTTCCGCAAGCTCGGCGTGCACAAGCGCCGCGACGCCGTCCGCGTCCTGCACGAGCGCGGGCTGATGCCCGGCGACGATCCGGCGCCGCCGGGCGGACGCGACCAGGGGGCGTCGTCCATTCCCGGCCCGGAGTGAGCGGATCCGTTCGCATGGGAGGGTGATCCGTGCCGATGCTTCGCCGGCACGGCGTCGGGACTGAAGTCCCT
>DNXT01000007.1:1073-10046 GCA_003505795.1 Lysobacteraceae bacterium
CGGGACTGAAGTCCCTCCCACGGGATTCCTCTTCGCCGGAAGGCACCCGGGAAGGCCCCATCGCGACTGAAGCCGCTCCTGCCGAAAGCAGCCGCCCTCACCCCGGCCCCTCTCCCCAGAACGGGAGAGGGAGCATGCGCGCGTGGAAAGTATCCGCAGCGTGGACAGGGAGGCCTCGGTCCGCTCGATCCGGAACGGATTTCCGGATTGCCCGCGTTCGCCGCCGCTGCCGCGTCGGCGTTTCCCGGAGGGCGCGTCCGGCTTACCCGCATTTCCCTGTCGCTTACCCGAAAAGCCGGCCGTAGGACGCTTGCGGCTGTAGTTCAATCGGTCCTGGGGAAACGCAAACGGACAGCACCACGGCAACGCCGACGACGAACATCCAGACATCATCCAGACAACGGGGGTACGGCATGAGAACCGGAAACGGAGCAGGCAAGGCAGCAGCTTTTTCCCGCAGCGGCAGGACCAGGACGCGCAGGTCGCTGCTGACGGCGTGTTGTACGTTCGCGCTGTGCCAGGTCGCGATCGCCCAGGAGGCCGGCGCGCCGCCGGCCGCGGACGAGGACCCGGCCCGGACGCTGGACACCATCGTGGTGTTCGCCGACAGCGCGCTCACCGGCACCAAGACCGACACCAAGCTCAAGGAGATCCCGCAGTCGATCAGCGTGGTCACCGCCGAACAGTTCGGCGAGCGCACCGTGCAGAACTTCCAGGACATCTTCCGCTACAGCGCCGGCGTCTCCACCGAGTCGCAGGGCCTGGACGTGCGCGGCGACTTCTTCTCCTCGCGCGGCTTCGACACCGTGCAGTACCTGGACGGCCTCAACCGCATGCCCGACTTCATCTACGGCGCGCGCCTGGATCCGTTCACCCTGGAGCGGGCCGAGATCCTGCGCGGGCCGTCCTCGGTGCTGTACGGCGCCGGCGGCGCCGGCGGCGTGTTCAACGCGGTCAGCAAGCGACCGCAACAGGAATTCGGCGGCGAGGTCGGCGTGGTGGCGGGCAACTACGACCTGCGCGAGCTGCGCTTCGACGTCACCGGCGGCCTGACCGACTCGATCGCCGCGCGCGTGGTCGGCCTGGACCGCGACGGCGAGCTGCAGTGGCGGCACGGCCAGAGCAACGACCGCAAGCTGCTCAACCCGTCGCTGGCGTGGACCGGCGACAACACCACCGTCACCCTGATCGGCCTGTACCAGAAGGACGAGATCGGAGTGATGAGCTATGCGCTGCTGCCCGATCAGATGAAGGCGCTGGGCCTGGGCGACAACACGTTCTTCGGCGACACCGGCTTCAACCGCATGGACACCGAGTACCGCGCGCTGTCGCTGCTGGTCGACCACAGCTTCAGCGACAACGTCGCCTTCAGCAGCCACACCCGCTACTACGACCAGGACGTCGACTACCACGAGACCTACATCGACGTGTCCGACTACTGGGAGCCGGTGTTCTCCGACTACCCGGCCAACACCCTGCTGCAGCGCGAATGGTATGCGCTGGGCGGCAACTACAAGGGCCTGAGCACCGACAACAACGTCTCCTTCAAGTTCGACACCGGCCCGCTGGCGCACAAGGTGCTGGCCGGCGTGGACTACACCAAGTTCCGGCTGCGCACCCGCGAGGGCTATTCCTGCGACTGGTTCGAGGGCTTCGGCTGCTGGGGCAACCCCGGCGACCTGCCCGGCAGCAGCAGCCCGCCGCCACTGGACCTGACCAATCCCGACTACGACACCGGCTTCGACTGGGGCTACCTGGACTCGGACGCGGCCAACACCCGCACCAACAGCACCAGCCTGGGCCTGTACCTGCAGGACCAGGTCAAGATCGGCCAGCGCTGGAACGTGCTGCTGGGCGCGCGCCGCGACAAGGTCGAGTCCAAGTCCAGCGGGGTGACGATCCTGGACCAGACCGCCACCACCTACCGCGCCGGCGTGATCGGCGACGTCGGCGCCGGCTTCTCGCCCTACATCAGCTACTCCGAATCGTTCCTGCCGATCGTCGACGTCGACGTCTACGGCAACCCGTTCAAGCCGCGCGAGGCCAAGCAGAAGGAGGCCGGCATCAAGTGGCAGCCGAACGCGGCGACGCTGGTGACCGCGGCGGCGTTCCGGATCGACGAGACCAACCGCACCGTGCAGGACCCGGCCAACATCCAGAACTTCATCCAGATCGGCAAGGTGGAGTCGAAGGGCTACGAGCTGGAGGCCAGCACGCAGTGGGCCGGACTGGAGATCAACGCGGCCTGGAGCTACGTCGATCCGCGGGTGAAGGACGCCACCGACGGCACCAGCGGCTACGTGGTCAGCAACCAGCCGCGGCACCTGGCCTCGCTGTGGCTGGCCAGGAGCTTCTGGCTCTCCGACGACTGGAAACTGCGTGTCGGCGTGGGCGGGCGCTACGTCGGCGAGAAGGTGTCGACCCAGCCGATCCACGACCCGGCGTTCGGCCTGGATGGGGTCTACGTGTACCGGACCCCGGACGTGAGCCTGCTCGATGCCGCGCTGGAACTGGAATACCGCGACTGGAGCTTCGCCCTCAACGGCTCGAACCTGGCCGACAAGGCCTACATGGCGCAGTGCACCCTGTACTCGCCGAACTATGCTTCGGGCGGCTGCTACGTGGGCGCGCCGCGGATCGTCACCGCGACCGTACGCTACCGGTTCTGACCGGGGCCGCTGCCGGCCGCGCCAGGGCCGCCGGGCCCTGGCGCGGTCTTCCCTTTTCCAGTCGTGGAGTCCCGATGCCTGCACAATCCCGAACCGGTGTGTCCGTCCGCGGAGCCGCGCGGTTGTTCCTGTCCGGCCTGGTCCTGGCCGCGCTGTCCTCCTGCAAGCCGGTGCCGTCGCCGGTACCGGCCGCCGACCTGCTGCTGACCAACGCGCGCGTCTACACGGTGGACGCGGCCAGGCCATGGGCGCAGTCGGTCGCGCTGCGCGACGGGCGCATCGTGGCGGTCGGCGATGCCGCCGAAACCGCGCGCTGGAAGGGCGCCGGCACCCGCGTGGTCGACCTGGGCGGGCGCCTGCTGATGCCGGCCTTCGGCGACTCGCACGTGCATCCGGTGTTCGGCGGCATGAGCTATTCGCGCTGCTCGCTGCACGCCGGCAACAGCGTGGAGGACTATCTGAGGATCATCGCCGGCTGCGTCGCCGCCACGCCCGGCACCGGCACGATCTACGGGGTCGGCTGGCGCGACGGCCTGTTCCCGCCCAGCGGCATCCCGCACAAGGACCTGCTGGACGCGATCTCGCGCGAGCGCCCGCTGATCTTCGTCAACGCCGGCGGCCATGGCATGTGGGTGAACTCCAAGGCGTTGCAGGACGCGGGCATCACCAAGCACACCCCCGACCCGGCGCACGGCCAGATCGACCGCGACCCGGCCACCGGCGAGCCGGTCGGCGGCCTGCAGGAATCGGCGATGGAGCTGGTGCAGGCGCAGGTGCCGGCGCCCACCGCGAAGGAACTGGAGGATTCGATCGCTTGGGCGGTCAGGGACTTCAACCGGCTCGGCATCACCACCTGGCACGACGCGCTGGTCGAAGTGGAGGACGACGGCGCCTCGCCGGTGATCGAGGCTTACCGCGCGGTGCGCGATCGCGGCCAGCTCAACATGCACGTCACACTGGCGCTGCACTGGCAGCCGCAGCATGCGCTGGAACAGCTGCCGAACCTGTATCGCGCCGCCGCGCACGCCCGCGCCGAAGGGCTGTCGGCCGACACGGTGAAGTTCCTGGTCGACGGCGTGATCGTGCAGAAGACCGCCGCGATGCTGGAGCCGTACGCGGACAGCGGCAACGAGCGCGGCCTGCTGCAGATTCCCGAGGACGTGCTCAAGCAGGCGGCGACCCAGCTCGACGCGCACGGCATGCAGGCGCATTTCCACGCCATCGGCGACCACGCCGTGCGCGCGTCGCTGGACGCCATCGCCGCGGCCCGGCAGGCCAACGGTCCGCTCGACCGCCGCCACCTGATCTCGCACATGAACGTGGTCGACCCGGCCGACCAGCCTCGCTTCGGCAAGCTCGGCGCGGTGGCGGTGTTCCAGCCGCTGTGGGCCTGCGACGAGCCGTACATGCGCCTGGCGATCCAGCGCATCGGGCCGCGCCGCGCGCAGTACATCTACCCGGCCAACAGCATCCGCAAGGACGGCGGCACGCTCGCCTACGGCTCCGACTGGCCGGTGGCCTCGGCCAATCCCTTCGAGGGCATCGAGGTGGCGCTGACCCGCGTCGCGCCGGGCGGACACGACGCGCCGCTGCTGCCGGCGCAGGCGGTCACCCTGGAGCAGGCGGTCAAGGCCTATACGCTCGACGTCGCCTACGCCAACCACCTGGACACCCGGACCGGCTCGATCGTCGCGGGCAAGCAGGCCGACCTGATCGTGGTGGACCGCGACATCTTCGCGATCCCGGCCCGCGAGATCTCCAAGGCCAAGGTGCTGCTGACCCTGTTCGAAGGCAAGCCGGTGTACGGGGACCTGGCCGCGCTGGAACGCTGAGACGAAACATCCGTTGCACGCCTTGGGAGGGGATGCGCATGGATCCACGCGAAGCGATCGCCGGCCGGCCGATGGGGCGCCTGCAGGTCGTCATCGTCGCGCTGTGCATCGCGCTCAACGCGGTCGACGGCTTCGACGTGCTGGCGATCAGCTTCGCCGCGCCGGGCATCGCCGCCGAATGGGGCATCGACCGCGCCACGCTCGGCGTGGTGCTGTCGATGGAGCTGCTGGGGATGGCCGCCGGCTCGGTGCTGATCGGCCATCTCGCCGACCGGATCGGGCGGCGGCCGGTGATCCTGGGCTGCCTGCTGGCGATGGCCGCCGGCATGTTCCTGGCCGCGTTCGCCGACAGTGTCGCGATGCTCTCGGCGACGCGGCTGTTCACCGGCCTGGGCATCGGCGGGATGCTGTCCTCGACCAGCGCGATGGTCGCCGAGTTCTCCAACGACCGCCGCCGCAGCCTCAACGTGGTGCTCAACATCGCCGGCTACTCGGCCGGGGCGATCGTCGGCGGCGCGATCGCCTCGCTGCTGCTGGCGCGCACCGGGCACTGGCGCTCGGTGTTCCTGGTCGGCGCGACGGCGACCACGCTGCTGCTGCCGCTGGTGCTGGCGTGGATGCCCGAATCGGTCGATTCGTTGATCGCGCGGCGCCCGCGCGCTGCGCTGGAGCGGCTCAACCACGTGCTGTGGCGGCTGCGGCTGCCGGCGCTGGAGCGCCTGCCCGATGCGCCGGCGCGCGCCGGCAGGGCGTCGTTCCTGGCGCTGTTCGCGGCCGGGCAGGCCGGGCCGACGGTGCTGCTGACCGTGGCCTATTTCGTGCAGATCATGGCGTTCTACTTCATCCAGAAATGGACCCCGAAGATCGTCGTGGACATGGGCTTCGACGCCGCCAGCGCCGCCCGCGTGCTGGTCTGCGCCAACATCGGCTGCCTGGCCGGCGCGGTGGCGGTGGGGCTGGCGTCGCAGCGCCTGCGCCTGCGCCGGCTGGTGGCCGGCGCGATGGGATTGTCGTTCGTGGCGATCAGCGCCTACGGGCTGGTGCCGCGCGAACTGCCGTGGCTGTCGGCCGCCGCCGCAATGGCCGGCTTCTTCACCAATGCCGGCGTGGTCGGGCTGTACCCGGTGCTGGTGCGCAGCTTCGCCGCGCCGCTGCGCGCCGGCGGCACCGGCTTCGTGATCGGGGTCGGCCGCGGCGGCTCGGCGCTGGGGCCGGTGCTGGCCGGGGCGATGTTCGCCGGCGGCAGCGCCTTGCTGATGGTGTCGGCGACGATGGCGGCAGGGACGCTGGTCGCGGCCGCCATCGTGCTGGCGCTGCCGCGCGCACGCACGGACTGAGGCGAGAAGCGCCCTCGCCCCGACCCCTCTCCCGCACGCGGGAGCGGGGAGACGTGCGGACAGTTCGCGGGAATCCGCGAGGCCGCCCTTCTCCCGCGTGCGGGAGAAAGTGCCCCGCAGGGGCGGATGAGGGCGCTCTCCACCACTCAGCGGCAGGTATAGCCGCCGTCCACCGGCAGGGCCACGCCGGTGACGTAGGAGGCTTCGTCCGAAGCCAGCCACAGCGCCGCGTCGGCGATCTCGTGGGCGCGGCCGAACCGCGCCATCGGGATCGCCGCCAGCAGCTTCTGTTCGTTGGCGGCCTTTTCCGCCGGATCGCCGCTGCGGCTGGTGAAGCGGTCCTTCATCGGGGTCTCGGTCAGGCCGGGGCAGATCACGTTGACCCGGATGCCGTCGACGGCGTAGCGCTGCGCCAGCGACTTGGCCAGCCCGACCACCGCGAACTTCGCCGCCGAATAGATCGGACTCATCATCGAGCCGACCAGCCCGGACACCGAGGCGGTGAAGATCAGCGAGCCGCCGCCGCGCTTGCGCATGTGCTGGGCGACTTCGCCGGCGGCGAGCACCGCGGAGGTGAGGTTGAGCGTGATCGCGCGTTCGTATTCGGCCAGGTCCAGGCCTTCGACCGAGGCCGGGCCGGGGATGCCGGCGTGCGCCCAGAGCACGTCGATGCCGCCCAGCCGTGCGGCCGCCTGGTGAATGCTGTCGCGCGCCTGCTCGGCCTGGGAAAGATCGGCCACGACCGTTTCCAGCGGTGCGCCGCCGGCGTCGGCGACCTCGCGCGCCAGCGCCGGGGCCAGTCCGCGCTGCCGGTAGATCGCGGCCAGCTCCTCGAGTTCGCCGGCCGGGTGCGCGTGCAGCTCGCGCCGTTCGAGCGCCAGGTCGGCCCGCTCCACGTCGACCTGCGACTGCACCGACACGTACTCGCCGGCGGCCATCGACATCGCGCCGGCCACCGTGCCGGCGATGCCGGTGGCCAGGATCGTCGTGGCCGAAGCGCCGCTGCTGGCGACGCCGACCACCAGCCCGGCCACCGACACGATGCCGTCGTTGGCGCCGAGCACCGCCGCGCGCAACCAGCCGGCGCGTTCGGAGCGATGGATTTCGTGGTGATGCGGGCCGGCCGGTGCGGTCATCGCTGCGTCCTTCGACAAGCGGGGCGAGGGGACCGGTGCGCTGTCACCGGTATGCGCGGAAAACAGTAGCGCCATCGCCGCAACGGAGGCGTTGCCGTGGTCAGGCTATAGTGCGGCCCTTGCGATGGCCGGCCGCTGTCCCCACATCGTTCCACCTTCATCCAGCGAGCGCCCCCTTGTCGAGCCCCAGCCATGTTGCCGATACGCCGATCACCGACCGCCACCAGCTGGTCGAGGTCCTGGCCTCCGGGGAGAAGCCGTCGGCGCAGTGGCGCATCGGTACCGAACACGAGAAGTTCGGGTTCCGGCTCGACGACCTGCGCCCGCCGGCCTTCGATGGCGAGCGCGGCATCGAGGCGCTGCTGACCGGGCTGACCCGCTTCGGCTGGGAACCGGTGCAGGAGCACGGCCGCACCATCGCGCTGCTGCGCGACGGCGCCTCGGTGACGCTGGAGCCGGCCGGGCAGCTGGAGCTGTCCGGCGCGGCGCTGGAGGACATCCACCAGACCTGCGTGGAGACCGGCACCCACCTGGGCGAAGTGGCGGAGGTGGCCGGCGAACTGCGGCTGGGCTTCCTCGGCATGGGCTTCCAGCCGAAGTGGCGCCGCGACCAGATGCCGTGGATGCCCAAGGGCCGCTACCGGATCATGCGCGACTACATGCCCAAGGTCGGCCAGCTCGGCTTGGACATGATGACCCGCACCTGCACGGTGCAGGTCAACCTGGACTACGCCAGCGAAGCGGACATGGTGAAGAAGTTCCGCGTGTCGCTGGCGCTGCAGCCGGTCGCCACCGCGCTGTTCGCCGACTCGCCGTTCACCGAGGGCAGGCCCAACGGCTACCTGAGCTACCGCTCGCACATCTGGACCGACACCGACGCCGACCGCACCGGCATGCTCGACTTCGTGTTCGAGGACGGCTTCGGCTACGAGCGCTACGTCGACTACCTGCTCGACGTGCCGATGTATTTTTCCTATCGCGACGGCATGTACCACGACGCCAGCGGGCAGAGTTTCCGCGACTTCATGCAGGGCCGGCTGCCGGTGCTGCCGGGCGCGCTGCCGACCCTGCGCGACTGGTCCGACCACATGACCACCGCGTTCCCGGAAGTGCGGCTGAAGAAGTACCTGGAGATGCGCGGCGCCGACGCCGGCCCGTGGGCGCGGCTGTGCGCGCTGCCGGCGTTCTGGGTGGGGCTGCTGTACGACGACGCCGCGCTCGATGCGGCCTGGGACCTGGTCAAGGACTTCTCGCTGGAAGAGCGCCATGCGCTGCGCGACGGCGTGCCGCGACAGGCGCTGCGGCTGCCGTTCCGCGGCGCCGACGTGCGCGGGCTGGCCGGCGAGGCGCTGAAGATCGCGCAGGGCGGGCTGCGCCGGCGCGCCCGGCGCAATGCCGACGGCCAGGACGAATCGGGTTTCCTCGACGTGCTGGAGGAGATCGTCGACAGCGGCATGACCCCGGCCGAGCGCAAGCTGGCGCTGTTCAACGGCCGCTGGAACGGCGACGTCGACCCGGTGTTCACCGAGTTCGCGTACTGAGGGCCGAGAACCGGGACTCGTGACAGCCAGTCCCTCTCCCATCGGGAGCGGGACTGGGGTGAGGGTATGGGCGAAGTCCTCGTGCTGTTCAGCGGCACGCGGCTTCGCTCGTACCCTCATCCGCCCCTTCGGGGCACCTTCTCCCGCGCGCGGGAGAAGGGAGGGGCGAGGCCTTGGCTTGTCGCGGGGAAATCATCGGCGCCTTCATTCTTGAAAGAGCCTTGACAAGGGATCGAAGCAAAAGAGCCTTTCCCGAATCCCGAATCCCGAATCCCGAATCCCGAATCCCGAATCCCGAATCCCGAATCCCGAATCCCGAATCCCGGCCTCAAGCCGCATGGCGCGGCAGGCGCACGCTGACGCGCAGGCCGCCTTCGTCGCGGTTGTCCAGCCGCAGCTCGCCGCCGTGCGCGAGCACGATGCTGTTGGCCACCGCCAGGCCCAGGCCGATGCCGCCG
>DNXT01000008.1:0-3187 GCA_003505795.1 Lysobacteraceae bacterium
TCTCGATGCCGGACATGGTGGCGACCACCTGGCCGACGAGCTCGCCGCCCTGCGAGGCGACGCCGGCGGCGCCGATCGCCAGCTGGTTGGCCTGGCGCGCATGCTCGGCGTTCTGCTTGACCGTGGAGGTCAGCTCTTCCATCGAGGCGGCGGTCTCCTCCAGGTTGGCGGCCTGCTGCTCGGTGCGGCGCGACAGGTCGCTGTTGCCGGCGGCGATCTCGCCGGCGGCCGAGTTGATGCTGGAGGACGCGGCCTGGATGCGGCCGACGATCTCGGTCAGCTGGGCGACGGTGGCGTTGGCGTCGTCGCGCATCGTGGCGAACACGCCGTGGAAATCGCCGTGCATGCGCACGGTCAGGTCGCCTTCGGCGACCGCCTTGAGCAGGCTCGATACCGCCTCCAGGCTGTGGTCGGCGGTGGCCATCAGCCGGTTGAGGTCGCCGACCATCACGCGGAAGTCGTATTCGAAGGCGGTCTCGTCGCCGCGCGCGGTGAAGTCGCCGACCGCGGCCGCGGCCGCCAGGCGCTTGATCTCGCCGTTGATCGCGCCGAGGTTGTGCTTGACCATGTCCATGGTCTCGGTCAGCACGGCCTTCTCGCCGGGCAGGCGATCCATGTCCGGGGACAGGTCGCCCACCGCGTAGCGCTGCATGACCTCGACCAGGCGCAGCTTCACCGCGACGTGGCTGGCGACCAGCCGGTTGGTGCCCTCGACCATGGTGCGGAACTCGCCGGGGAAGCCGTCGGCCGGGATCCGGTAGCTGATCGCGCCTTCGTCGTGCTGGTGCGCCATCTCGTTCTGCGCGTCGATGACGTGGCGCAGGCGGCCCTGCATCTCGCGCATGCCGGCCAGCAGGTGGCCCATCTCGTCCTTGCCCGCATAGCGGCTCTGCGCCGACAGGTCGCCGGCGGAGACGGCCTTGACGATCGCGACGGCTTCCCGGACCGGGCGGGTGATCGAACGGCTGATGACCCAGGCCAGGCCGGAGGCCAGCAGCACGAGCACGATCAGCGTGGCGATCGTGAGTACGCGCGTCCTGTCCATCTGGGCGTTGCTGACGCTCAGCCCGGCGTTCATGCCTTCGACATTGAAGTCGGTCAGCGTGACGATGGCCGCGAACAGGTCGCGGCGCAGGGGGCGGGACTCCTCGTCGGAGACGCGCTTGGCCTCGGCGATGTCGCCGGCGTGGATCGCCTGGCCCATGCGGGTGCCGGCGTCCAGGTACTTGGCCAGCGAGGCCTTCACCTGGTCGTAGAGCTTCTGCTCCTCGTCCCCGGAGATGCTCTTGTCGTATTCGCTCTGGATCGCGGCGACCTTGGAGCGGATGTCGGCGATGCGCTTGAAGTAGTCCTCGACCGCGTCCGGCTCGTCGATGCGCAGCAGTTGCGCCAGTTCGTAGGTGCGCATTTCGCCCAGCTGGGCGCGCATCTCGCTCAGGTTCCGCACCGACGGTACCCACGTCGTCTCGATGCTATGCAGCTCGCGCTTGGATTCGGCGGTGCGCATGAGGGTGTAGATGCCCAGGCCGAGCGTCATCAGCGTGGTGATGGTGAAGGCCAGGGCCAGTTTCTTGGAGATATTGAGATTGGTGAACCAGTTCATGACGAAAGATCCGGGATGGACGTGGATGACCGCATACACGCGGCCGCATGTGCAGGCGCCGACGTGTCGGCGGTACCTGGTTGGCGGCGGCCCCAGTGAAGCGCGTGGGGACTGGATGCGGCGCAGCCGGTGGAACGTTGGACCCGAAAGCTGCGCTCAGGCAGCGGCCGACATGCGATGACGAATCAGGCTGTCGGTGTCCACGTGGAGCACCCGGGCGATCGATGGCCGAGCAGAGGACCGCCCGCGTCCCGGCGATCGCCAGGTCTTGAAACCCTCCTGCGGCATTGGAGCCTCCCCTGCATCGGGTATGCCGGCGGTTCCGGCCGGGAGAGAAACTGGCCGGGTCTGCAAAAGGGATTGCGGCGGTGCTGCAGATAACTTGAAGCCTGCATTGTGATTCGATTCACGTTTGTCACGTGAGGCCATTCGCCTTATGGTTCTTCTTGAAACCAATCAGGCGTTGCCGCGACCCTCATCCGCCCCTTCGGGGCACCTTCTCCCGTAGGGAGAAGGAAAGCGCGTCTGGCGGCGCATGCCTTGATTGGAGGGGCTGATCGTTAAAGCCGCCGGCTTTGCCTGGGGATACCCGCCCGAATCCCGGGAGGGCCTTCTGCTTCAGGAGGTCCGGATGCAGGGGGCGGGGAGCAACGGAAACGCGACGTCCCCGCCTGGGCGGGGACGAGGGGGAGGGCAGGACGGTTGCCCCGCCATGCTTCCGCGCGCCTGGCGGGCGCCGGTCCGGGAGGCCCCGGGTCAGGCTGCCTGCGGCACCCGCAGCGAGCGCACCAGCCCGCCGATGTCCACGATCAGGGCGACGCGACCGTCGCCGAGGATGGTGGCGCCGGATACGCCGGCGATGCGGCGGTAGTTGTTCTCGATGTTCTTGACCACCACCTGCTGCTGGCCGAGCAGTTCGTCCACTTCCAGCGCGATCTTCTGGCCGTCGCCTTCGACCACCACCACCAGCGGGTCGGCCGCCTGCTGGCCGCCGTAGCCGTAGTAGTCGCTGAGCGAGAGGATCGGCAGGTACTCGCCGCGCACCCGCAGCACCCGGCCTTCGCCGGCCATGGTGCGGATGTCCTCGGCCTGCGGCTGCAGCGCCTCGAGCACGTAGGCCAGCGGCAGGATCACCGTTTCGCCGCCGACCGCGACGGTCATGCCGTCGAGGATGGCCAGGGTCAGCGGCAGCCGGATCAGCGTGCGCGTGCCGGCGCCGGCGCTGCTGTCGATCTGCACCTCGCCGCCCAGCGCCTGGATGTTGCGGCGGACCACGTCCATGCCCACGCCGCGGCCGGACAGGTCGGTGACGGTGTCGGCGGTGGAGAAGCCCGGGGCGAAGATCAGGTCCCAGACCTGCGCGTCGGTCGGGTTGTCCGGCACCGCGATGCCGCGCTCGATCGCCTTGGCGACGATCTTCTCGCGGTTCAGGCCGCGGCCGTCGTCGCTGACCTCGATGACGATGTGGCCGCCCTGGTGCGACGCGGCCAGGGTGATCGTGCCGGTCTCGTCCTTGCCGGCGGCGCGGCGCGCGTCCGGCAGTTCCAGGCCGTGGTCGATCGAGTTGCGCACCAGGTGCACCAG
>DNXT01000008.1:3371-3773 GCA_003505795.1 Lysobacteraceae bacterium
CAGGTGCACCAGCGGATCGGCGATCTTCTCGATCAGGCCCTTGTCCAGCTCGGTGCCTTCGCCGACGGTGCGCAGGCGCACCTGCTTGCCGAGGCGGCTGGACAAGTCGCGGACCAGCCGCGGGAAGCGGCGGAACACCGCGTCCACCGGCAGCATGCGCACGCCGATCACCGCTTCCTGCATGTCGCGGGTGTTGCGCTCGAGCAGGTCCAGGCCGGCGAACAGGCGCTCGGCGTGGGCCGGGTCCAGGCCAGTGGACACCTGCTTGAGCATGGCCTGGGTGATGACCAGTTCGCCGACCAGGTTGATCAGCGCGTCGATCTTGTCGACGCTGACGCGGATCGAGGTCTCGGCCTCGTGCGCGGCGGCGTTGCCGGCGGCAGCGCCGGGCGCGGCCGCGAC
>DNXT01000148.1:0-296 GCA_003505795.1 Lysobacteraceae bacterium
GCCCCGTCGCGGCTGGAATCGCTCCTGCGGTGCAACCCACAGTTGGCCCAGACCTCCAGTGACGCAAGGTCGTCCTTGGCCAGCTGCACCACGCGGCCCGTTTCGCGGTCGCGATGCCTGCAGCGTCGCCACGACCGGCGATCGCGAATAGCCGGCTACACTTCCAGCGAGGCCAGGTCGCCCTTGGTCTCCAGCCACTGCTTTCTGTCGCCCGCGCGCTTCTTGGCCAGCAGCATGTCCATCAGGCCATGGGTCTGGTCGCCGTCTTCCACCGTCAGCTGCACCAGGCGGCGGGT
>DNXT01000148.1:501-961 GCA_003505795.1 Lysobacteraceae bacterium
CAGCTGCACCAGGCGGCGGGTGTCGGGGTGGATGGTGGACTCGCGCAGCTGCTGCGGGTTCATCTCGCCCAGGCCCTTGAAGCGGGTCACGCTGACCTGGCCCTTGAGCTTCTCGCGCGCGATCTTGTCCAGCAGCGTGGTCTTCTCTTCCTCGTCCAGCGCGTAGAACACCTGCTTGCCCACGTCCACGCGGAACAGCGGCGGCATCGCCACGAACACGTGGCCAGCGGCGACCAGCGCCGGGAAGTGGCGCAGGAACAGCGCGGTGAGCAGGGTGGCGATGTGCAGGCCGTCGGAGTCGGCGTCGGCCAGGATCACCACCTTGCCGTAGCGCAGGCCGGAAATGTCGTCCTTGCCCGGGTCGCAGCCGATCGCGATCGCCAGGTTGTGCACTTCCTCGGAGGCCAGCACGCTGCCGGAGGCCACTTCCCAGGTGTTCAGGATCTTGCCGCGCAGCGGC
>DNXT01000148.1:1154-6643 GCA_003505795.1 Lysobacteraceae bacterium
AGGATCTTGCCGCGCAGCGGCATGATCGCCTGGAAGTCCTTGTCGCGCGCCTGCTTGGCGCTGCCGCCGGCCGAATCGCCCTCGACCAGGAACAGCTCGGTGCGCGACAGGTCCTGGCTGATGCAGTCGGCCAGCTTGCCGGGCAGGGCCGGGCCGGAGGTGACCTTCTTGCGGACGATCTGCTTCTCGGTCTTCAGGCGGGCGCTGGCGCGGTCGATGGCGATCTGCGCGATGCGCGTGCCGGTCTCCACGTTCTGGTTGAGGTACAGGCTGAAGGCGTCGTGCGCGGCGCCCTCGATGAAGCCGGCGGCCTGGCGCGAGGACAGGCGTTCCTTGGTCTGGCCGGAGAACTGCGGGTCGGTCATCTTCAGCGACAGCACGAAGGTGACCCGGTCCCAGACGTCTTCCGGGGCCAGCTTGACGCCGCGCGGCAGCAGGTTGCGGAAGTCGCAGAACTCACGCAGCGCGTCGGTCAGGCCCGAGCGCAGGCCGTTGACGTGGGTGCCGTGCTGGGCGGTGGGGATCAGGTTGACGTAGCTTTCCTGCACCAGCTCGCCTTCCGGTACCCAGGCCGCGGCCCAGTCCACCACCTCGGTGTCCTTCTTGAGGCCGCCGACGAACAGCTCGGCCGGCAGCAGCTCGCGCTCGGCCATCTCGCCCTTCAGGTAGTCGCGCAGGCCGTCCTCGAAATGCCAGGTGTCCTGTTCGCCGGTGGCCTCGTCGTGCAGCTTGACGGTCAGGCCCGGGCACAGCACCGCCTTGGCGCGCAGCAGGTGGCGCAGCGCGCGCACGTTGAACTTGGGCGTGTCGAAGTACTTGGGGTCCGGCCAGAAGCGCAGCCGGGTGCCGGTGTTCTTCTTGCCGACCGTGCCGACCACTTCCAGCGGGCTGGCGCGGTCGCCGTCGCGGAAGCTGATGCGATGCTCGCTGCCTTCGCGCTTGATGTGGATCTCCACCAGCGTCGACAGCGCGTTGACCACGCTCACGCCGACGCCGTGCAGGCCGCCGGAGAAGGTGTAGTTGCGGTTGCTGAACTTGCCGCCGGCGTGCAGGCGGGTGAGGATCAGCTCCACGCCCGGGATCTTCTCTTCCGGGTGGATGTCCACCGGCATGCCGCGGCCGTCGTCGGACACCTCGCAGCTGCCGTCCCGGTAGAGGGTGACCTCGATCTGGCGGGCGTGCCCGGCCAGGGCCTCGTCCACGGAGTTGTCGATGACTTCCTGCGCCAGGTGGTTGGGGCGCGCGGTATCGGTGTACATGCCTGGACGGCGCTTGACCGGGTCCAGGCCGGAGAGGACTTCAATGTCGGCGGCGTTGTAACGGGTGTTCATGCATCTCTGACGGCGTGAAGCGACGCGCAAGTGTGCGGTCTGGTGCGTTTTTTTGCACGCGGCCGCGGGCATTCAGTGGCGGGCGGGGCGGCGGTCGCTACCCTGGGCTGGAATTTCCAGCGATGCATCCCCATTTCGGGGCTGTCGATTCCGGAGGGCGATCATGAAAATGAAGAACATCCTGATGCTGGCCGCGGGCATCGCGGCGGTGGCGGCGGTCCCGGCGGTGCTGGCGCAGGCCTCCAAGCAGCAGCCGGTACCCACCGGTGCGGCGGCGCAGCAGGCCGAGGAGGGCAAGGCCCAGTCCGAAGCCGACCGCAAGGCGCAGCGCCGCGCCGAGGCGGCCGCCGCCAAGGCCAAGGCCGAGAAGGAGGGCAAGTTGAACAAGGGCGCCGAAGAGGAAGAGGAACAGCCGCCGCGCTGACTCGTCCCGTCGTCGCGCCTGGACGCCCCGGCCATGCCGGGGCGTCTTTTTTGTGAGTTCCCCCACAACAGCGCCGCACATCCGTGTGCGGAGGGCTTTTTTTATCCAATCGCGCCGGGGTGCTTGGGCATTGCGGCGTCACCCGTTAAACTATGGCTTTCCGGGAGTCCCCGACCATGACCCCCCTTATTTTCGTTACCGGCGGCGTCGTGTCCTCGCTTGGCAAGGGCATTGCGGCCGCTTCGCTTGCGTCCATCCTCGAAGCGCGTGGCCTCAAGGTCACGATGATGAAGCTGGATCCGTACATCAACGTCGATCCGGGCACGATGAGCCCGTTCCAGCACGGCGAGGTCTACGTCACCGACGACGGTGCCGAGACCGACCTCGACCTGGGCCACTACGAGCGCTTCCTGCGCACCCGCCTGAGCCGCAAGAACTCGGTCACCACCGGCCGGATCTACGAGAACGTGATCCGCAAGGAGCGCCGCGGCGACTACCTGGGCGCCACCGTGCAGGTGATCCCGCACATCACCGACGAGATCCGCCGCTGCATCGACGAGGCCACCGCCGGCTTCGACGTGGCGCTGGTGGAGATCGGCGGCACCGTCGGCGACATCGAGTCGCTGCCGTTCCTGGAGGCGATCCGCCAGGTCCGCACCGAGCGCGGCGCCGAGCGGGCGATGTTCATGCACCTGACCCTGGTGCCCTACATCGCCGCCGCCGGCGAGCTGAAGACCAAGCCGACCCAGCACTCGGTCAAGGAACTGCGCTCGATCGGCATCCAGCCGGACGTGCTGCTGTGCCGCTCCGAGCAGGCGATCCCGGATTCGGAGCGGCGCAAGATCGCGCTGTTCACCAACGTCTCCGAGCGCGCGGTGATCAGCGCCGCCGACATCGACGTGCTGTACGGGATGCCGCTGGAGCTGCATCGCCAGGGCCTGGACGAGATCGTGATCGACCAGTTCAAGCTGCGCGACAAGGCCGGCCCGGCCGAGCTGTCGGAGTGGGCGGGCGTGGTCGATGCGGTCAAGCACCCGCTCGACGAGGTCACCATCGCGGTGGTCGGCAAGTACGTCGACCACCACGACGCCTACAAGTCGGTGGGCGAGGCGCTCAAGCACGGCGGCCTGCGCCAGCGTACCCGGGTCAACCTCAAGTGGCTGGAGGCGCAGGAGCTGGAAGGCACCGACCTGGGCGCGCTCGCGGACGTCGACGGCATCCTGGTGCCGGGCGGCTTCGGCGACCGCGGCTTCGAGGGCAAGGTGCTGACCTCGCGCTATGCGCGCGAGCACCGGGTGCCGTACTTCGGCATCTGCTACGGCATGCAGGCGGCGGTGGTGGACTACGCCCGCCACGTGGCCGGGCTGGAGGACGCCAACAGCACCGAGAACGACCGCCAGTCGCCGCATCCGGTGATCGGCCTGATCACCGAATGGCGCACCGCCAGCGGCGAGGTCGAGAAGCGCGACGAGAAGTCCGACCTCGGCGGCACCATGCGCCTGGGCCTGCAGGAGCAGCGCCTGAAGCCGGGCACGCTGGCGCGCGAGCTGTACGGCAAGGAGGTGGTGGCCGAGCGCCACCGCCACCGCTACGAGTTCAACAACCGCTACCGCACCCAGCTGGAGGACGCCGGCCTGGTGATCGCCGCCAAGTCGATGGACGACACCCTGGTGGAGATGATCGAGCTGCCGCGCGAGGCGCACCCGTGGTTCCTGGCCTGCCAGGCGCACCCGGAGTTCCTGTCCACCCCGCGCGACGGCCACCCGCTGTTCGTCGGCTTCATTCGCGCCGCGCGCGAGAAGAAGGCCGGCGGCAAGCTGCTGAAAGAGGCCAGGGCGTAACTTCTCCCCTCGGGAGAAAGGTGGCGCGAAGCGCCGGATGAGGGGATGGGCGAAGCCTCGCGTGGTTGAGCATCGCCAGGGGCTTCGCCCCGTACCCTCACCCCAACCCCTCTCCCGCCGGGAGAGGGGCTCAACAGAACGAAGGTGAACCGATGAAACTCTGTGGTTTCGAAGTAGGTCTCGACCAGCCGCTGTTCCTGATCGCCGGCCCGTGCGTGATCGAGTCGATGCAACTGCAGCTCGACGTCGCCGGCAGGCTCAAGGAAATCACCGCCAGGCTGGGGATGAACTTCATCTTCAAGTCCAGCTTCGACAAGGCCAACCGCACCTCGGGCACCAGCTTCCGCGGTCCCGGCCTGGAGGAAGGGTTGAAGGTGCTGGAGGCGGTCAAGCGCCAGATCGGCGTGCCGGTGCTGACCGACGTGCACGAGTACACCCCGATGAACGAGGTCGCCGCGGTCGTCGACGTGCTGCAGACCCCGGCGTTCCTGGTGCGCCAGACCGACTTCATCAGGAACGTGTGCGCGGCCGGCAAGCCGGTCAACATCAAGAAGGGCCAGTTCCTGTCGCCGTGGGACATGAAGCCGGTGGTGGACAAGGCCAAGTCGACCGGCAACGACCAGATCATGGTCTGCGAGCGCGGCGCCAGCTTCGGCTACAACAACCTGGTCAGCGACATGCGCTCGCTGAGCGTGATGCGCGAGACCGGCTGCCCGGTGGTGTTCGACGCGACCCATTCGGTGCAGTTGCCGGGCGGGCAGGGCTCCAGCTCCGGCGGCCAGCGCGAGTTCGTGCCGGTGCTGGCGCGCGCGGCGGTGGCGGTGGGCGTGTCCGGCCTGTTCGCCGAGACCCATCCGGACCCGGCCAAGGCCCTGTCCGATGGCCCCAACGCCTGGCCGCTGGACAAGATGGAAGCGTTGCTGGAGACCCTGCTCGAGCTCGATGCGGTGACCAAGAAGCACGGTTTCCTGGAGCAGGGCGTTTAACGCGCCGCGGCCGCGCCGGGCCTGAGCCGGACCCGGCACCTCGTGCCGGGTTTCTTCGTCATGCGGGCGTGGAATGGGCGGACGGGCGCCGGGAATTTGGCATTGGCGTGCGCGACGGCGATAATCGCGGGCGTTTCGGCGTTTCCCCACTTTCTGGCCACCGATCGGACCCATGACCACTATCGCCAAGATCCACGCTCGCGAAATCCTCGACAGCCGCGGCAATCCCACCCTGGAAGCGGAAGTCACGCTGGCCGACGGCTCGTTTGGCCGCGCCGCCGTTCCCTCGGGCGCCTCGACCGGTACCAAGGAGGCGGTGGAACTGCGTGACGGCGACAAGACCCGCTACCTCGGCAAGGGCGTGCGCAAGGCGGTGGAGAACGTCAACACCACCATCGCCAGCGCGCTCAAGGGCTTCGACGGCGCCGACCAGGAGGGCCTGGACCGCCGCCTGATCGACCTGGACGGCACCGAGAACAAGGGCCGCCTCGGCGCCAACGCGCTGCTCGGCGTCTCGCTGGCGGCCGCGCACGCCGTGGCGGCCTCGCGCAAGCAGCCGCTGTGGCAGTACCTGTCGACGATCACCGAGTCCGACGTGTCGCTGCCGGTGCCGATGATGAACATCATCAACGGCGGCGCGCATGCCGACAACAACGTCGACTTCCAGGAGTTCATGGTGCTGCCGGTCGGCTTCACCTCGTTCTCCGAGGCGCTGCGCGCCGGCACCGAGATCTTCCACTCGCTGAAGTCGGTGCTGAAGGGCCACGGCCTGAGCACCGCGGTCGGCGACGAGGGCGGCTTCGCCCCGGACTTCCGCAGCAATGTGGAAGCGCTGGACACGATCCTGGAAGCGATCGGCAAGGCCGGCTACACCGCCGGCGAGGACGTGCTGCTGGGCCTGGACGTG
>DNXT01000148.1:6796-7145 GCA_003505795.1 Lysobacteraceae bacterium
TGCTGCTGGGCCTGGACGTGGCTTCCAGCGAGTTCCACGAGAACGGCAAGTACAACTTGGTCGGCGAGAACAAGCGCCTGACCAGCGAGCAGTTCGTCGACTTCCTGGCCGACTGGGCCGCGCAGTACCCGATCATCACCATCGAGGATGGCCTGGCCGAGGACGACTGGGCCGGCTGGAAGCTGCTGACCGATCGCATCGGCAAGAAGGTGCAGCTGGTCGGCGACGACCTGTTCGTCACCAACCCGAAGATCTTCAAGCAGGGCATCGAGTCGGGCACCGCCAACGCGATCCTGATCAAGGTCAACCAGATCGGCACCCTGACCGAGACGCTGGAGGCGATCGCCAT
>DNXT01000148.1:7296-7851 GCA_003505795.1 Lysobacteraceae bacterium
GACGCTGGAGGCGATCGCCATGGCGCACCACGCCAACTACGCGGCGATCGTCTCGCACCGTTCCGGCGAGACCGAGGACACCACCATCGCCGACATCGCGGTGGCGACCACCGCCACCCAGATCAAGACCGGTTCGCTGTGCCGCAGCGACCGCGTGGCCAAGTACAACCAGCTGCTGCGCATCGAGGAAGCCCTCGGTAGCGGCGCGCGTTACGCCGGTCGTAACGCGTTCGTCTCGCTCAAGCGGTAAGACGTGCGCAACTGGCGCTGGCTGCTGCTGGTGCTGGCGGTACTGCTGGCCTGGCTGCAGTACCGCTTCTGGTTCGGCGTAGGCAATTCCGGCGAAGTGATGATGCTCGAGGCCCAGGTCGCCAACCAGAAGCGCGACAACGAGGGGCTGCGCCAGCGCAACGCCGCGCTGGCCGCCGAGGTGAAGGACCTGAAGGACGGCGAGGCCGCGATCGAGGAGCGCGCGCGCAGCGAGCTGGGCATGATCAAGCCGGGCGAGAAGTTCTATCGCGTGGTCGAGGACGCCCCGGTGCCGCCGGCGACGCC
>DNXT01000150.1:0-5244 GCA_003505795.1 Lysobacteraceae bacterium
CGGCCGCGTACAGCGCCGCGCCGGCGTTGAGCGCGACGATGTCCAGCGCCGGCCCCGGCCGGTTGGCGAGCACGTCCAGCAGCATTACGCGCGACTGCGCGGCGTCGGCCACCTTGAGGTTGCGGCTGGCCGACATCGCGATGCCGAAGTCCTCCGGGTGCACCTCGTACTCGCGCACCTGGCCATCGCGCAGCTCGCCGACCAGGGTGCCGGCGCCCAGCGACAGTTCGTCCATGCCGTCGCGCCCCCACACCACCAGCGCGCGTTCGGCGCCCAGCTCCTGCAGCACGCGCGCCTGGATGCCGACCAGGTCGGGATGGAACACGCCCATCAGGATGTTGGGCGCGCCGGCCGGGTTGGTCAGCGGGCCGAGGATGTTGAAGATCGTGCGCACGCCCATCTCGCGGCGCACCGGCGCCACCACCTTCATCGCCGGATGGTGCACCGGCGCGAACATGAAGCCGATGCCGGTCCGCTCCAGCGCCGCGGCCACCTGTTCGGGCTGCAGCTCGATCACCGCGCCCAGCGCCTCCAGCGCGTCGGCGCTGCCGGACTTGGAGGAGACGCTGCGGTTGCCGTGCTTGGCGACCTTGGCGCCAGCGGCGGCGGCGACGAACATCGCGCAGGTGGAGATGTTGAAGGTGTGCGAGCCGTCGCCGCCGGTGCCGACGATGTCGACCATGCCGGTGCGGTCGGCCACCTCCACGGTGCGCGAGAACTCGCGCATCACCGTGGCCGCGCCGGCGATCTCGCCGACCGTCTCCTTCTTCACCCGCAGCCCGGTCAGGATCGCCGCGACCATCGCCTCGGACACCTCGCCGCGCATGATCTGCCGCATCAGCCCGACCATCTCGTCGTGGAAGATCTCGCGGTGCTCGATGGTGCGCTGCAGGGCTTCTTGCGGGGTAATGGGCATGGCGTGGCTCGTGGGGAAACCGCTCAGGAAATGACCAGATAGTCGCTGCGGCAGGCGATGCCGCGATGCGGCCCCTCGACCAGGACCACGTGGCGGCCGTCGACCGAATCGACCGGCAGGCAGTCGTCGACCTCGTACAGCGCGTCAGTATGCGGCTTGTCCCAGGAGGCGCCCACCCGTGCCTTGCCCTTGCGCTTGGCCTCGGCCTTGTCGGCGGCGACCACCAGCAGGTAGCGGTGCGATTCGCCGAACACGCCGCCCTCGTAGCCGCCGAGGTTGAGGAAGAACAGGCGCGGCGTGCCGGGCGCCGGCGGCGCGTCGCACAGGCGTACCTGCCATCGCTCCACGCCGTCCACCTCCATCCACGAGTCCACGTGCGCGCCGCGTGGCTCGCCGAACCACTGCGCGCGCAGCTGCGGATAGGCCGCCTCCAGGCTGTCGCCGCTGACGAAGGCCACGTCGTGCAGCTCGATCCTGGCCTTCGGATGGGTACCGCCCAGCATCACCACGAACAGCATCTCAACGCTCCAGGAAGTTCTTCAGCAGCGCATGGCCGTGCTCGGTGAGGATCGACTCGGGATGGAACTGCACGCCCTCGACCGGATACTGGCGATGGCGCAGGCCCATGATCTCCTCCATCGACCCGTCCGGGTTCTCGGTCCAGGCGGTGATCTCCAGCGCCTCCGGCAAGCTGGTCTTGTCCACCACCAGCGAGTGGTAGCGGGTGGCCTGGTAGCGGTCCGGCAGGCCGGCGAACACGCCCCTGCCCTGGTGCCGGATCGGCGAGGTCTTGCCGTGCATGATGTTGCCGGCGCGGATCACGTCGCCGCCGTAGACCTGGCCGATGCTCTGGTGGCCCAGGCACACGCCGAGGATCGGCGTGCTCGGCCCGAGCCGCTCGATCAGCTGCAGCGAGATGCCCGCCTCGTTGGGCGTGCACGGGCCGGGCGAGATCACGATCCGCTCGGGCGCGAGCGCGGCGACCTGCTCCACGCTCATCGCGTCGTTGCGCACCACCGTCACCTCGGCGCCCAGCGCCTGCAGGTACTGCACGAGGTTGTAGGTGAAGCTGTCGTAGTTGTCGAGCATCAGCAGCATGGCGGGGGACTCATTGCGCGGTCGGCTCGACCACGGGTGGAATGGGATTCATCGGGCCGGCAGTACCGCGAAGTCCGCGCACAGGGCGTCGACCATCGCCGCGGTGGTCGCCCACGAGGTGACGAAGCGGATCACCACCGTGCCATCGGCGCGGGCTTTCCAGCGCTCGAAGTCGTAGCGCCGCGCCAGCGCATCCAGCTGCACGGGCGTGACGGCGACGAACTGCTGGTTGGTCGGCGAGTCGACAGTGAATCGCGCGCCGGCGGCGGCCAGGCCCTCGCTCAGGCGCGCGGCCATGCGGTTGGCGTGCGCGGCCAGCTCGAACCACAGGCCGTCCTCGAACAGCGCCGCGAACTGCACACCCAGCACCATGCCCTTGGCCAGCATCGCGCCGCGTTGCTTGGTCAGGTAGCGGAAATCGGCCTGCAGCGCCGGATCGACGATCACCAGCGCCTCGCCGAGCAGCGCACCGTTCTTGGTGCCGCCGATGTAGAAGGCATCGGTCAGCGCGGCGACGTCGGCGAGCGTGAGGTCGTTGCCGGCGGCGGTGAGCGCGGCGCCGAGGCGGGCGCCGTCCAGGTACAGCAGCAGGCCACGCTCGCGGCAGAAGCGCGACAGCGCCTGCAGCTCGGCGCGGCGATAGACGGTGCCCAGCTCGGTGGCGTCGGACACGTAGACCAGCCGCGGCTGCACCATGTGCTCGTCGCCATGCTCGTCGAGCAGCGGCTGGATCAGGGCCGGGGTGAGCTTGCCGTCGGTCGCCGGCGCCACCAGCACCTTGTGCCCGGTGGCCTCGATCGCGCCGGTCTCGTGCACCGCGACATGCCCGCTGTCGGCGGCGATCACCGCCTGGTGCGGGCGCAGGAACGCGGCGATCGCGGCGAGGTTGGTCTGGGTGCCGCCGGCGAGCAGGTGCACTTCGGCCTGCGGCTGC
The DNA here is from genome assembly GCA_003505795.1 of Lysobacteraceae bacterium. Taxonomy (GTDB): domain Bacteria; phylum Pseudomonadota; class Gammaproteobacteria; order Xanthomonadales; family Xanthomonadaceae; genus UBA8801. The sequence continues at coordinate 2,949 of DNXT01000150.1, forward strand.
GCGCAGGCCCGGCGGATCAGTTCGTGCGCGCGGGCGCTGTGGCGGTCCAGCCCGTAGCCGGCGTTCTGCTCGGCGCTGGCCTGCGCCAATGCCTGCAGCAGGCGCGGGTGCGCGCCCTCGCTGTAGTCGTTGCGGAAGCCGATGCGCGCCGCGCCGCCATGCCCGTCCATCACAGCCCCTTGGCCGCCTGCGCCACCGCGCGGAACAGCGCGCGGCCCTTGTTCATCGTCTCCTGCCACTCCAGGTCGGGATCGGAGTCGTAGACCACGCCGCCGCCGGCCTGCACGTACAGGTAGCCGTCCTGGATCACCGCGGTGCGGATCGCGATCGCGGTGTCGGCGTCGCCGTGCCAGCCGATGTAGCCGACCGCGCCGGAATAGACGTTGCGCTTGACCGGCTCCAGCTCGCGGATGATCTCCAGCGCGCGGATCTTCGGCGCGCCGCTGACGGTACCGGCCGGGAAGGTGGCGCGCAGCACGTCGCTGTAGCTCAGCCCGTCCTTCAGCTTGCCGGTGACCTCGCTGACGATGTGCATGACGTGGCTGTAGCGCTCGATCACGAACTGCTCGCCGACCTCGACCGTGCCCGGCTCGGCGACGCGGCCGACGTCGTTGCGGCCGAGGTCGATCAGCATCACGTGCTCGGCGCGCTCCTTCGGATCGGCCAGCAGCTCGGCCTCCAGCGCCTGGTCCTGCTCGGGCGTGGCGCCGCGCGGGCGGGTGCCGGCGATCGGGCGCACGGTGACGATGCCGTCGCGCAGCCGCGCCAGGATCTCCGGCGAGGAGCCGACCACCTGGGTGCCGCCGACGTCGAGGAAGTACATGTACGGCGACGGGTTGAGCGCGCGCAGCGCGCGGTAGACGTCGACCGGGCGCGCGCGGAACGGCACCCGCAGGCGCTGCGACGGCACCACCTGGAAGATGTCGCCGGCGCGCACGTATTCCTGCGCGCGGCGCACCACCGCGTGGTACTGCTCGCGGGTGAACGAGGAGCGGAAATCGGCCTCGTCGATCGCATCGGACACCTGCGTCTGCGGGTAGCCGGCGCCGCCCTGGCGCAGCCGGTGCGCGAGCTCGTCCAGGCGCCGGTTGGCGCGCACGAAGGCCTGCGGCTGGCGCGGGTCGGCGTGCACGATCAGGTACAGGCGGCCCTTGAGGTTGTCGAACACCGCCAGCTCCTCGGACAGCATCAGCAGGATGTCCGGCGTGCCCAGCTCGTCGGGCTTGTCGCCGCTGCCCAGGCGCGGCTCGATGTACTGGATGCACTCGAAGCCGAACCAGCCGACCAGGCCGCCGGTGAAGCCAGGCAGGCCGTCGAACCTGGGCACCGAGTGCTCGGCGCGCAGCGCCTCGACCTCGGCCAGCGGATCGGCGACCTCGCGGGTCTGGACCACCTCGCCGTGCTCGGACACCTCCAGCGTGTGGTCGCGGAAGCTGTACACGCGCCGCGCCGGCAGGCCGATGATCGAGTAGCGGCCGAAGCGCTCGCCGCCCTCGACCGATTCGAACAGATAGGTGTAGGGACCGTCGGCGAGCTTGAGGTAGACCGAGAGCGGCGTGTCCAGGTCGGACAGCACTTCGCGGACGACGGGGATGCGGGTATGGCCTTCAGCGGCCTGGCGCTGGAACTGCTCTGCAGTGATCAAGACGACTTTCCTTCCGGGACTCTGTGGCGGGGCGGACGACGGCAACGGGCCACCATCGCCACCAGCGGCGAGCGGAAGAGAAGGAACGCGGGGTCGTCAGTCGGGGCACCGCGCTACTTTACCGCAAACGATAGACGGCGCCAGCCTGGGTGGTTGCGGCTGCAATCGTTGATCTTCGCAGGAGCGACTTCAGTCGCGATGGGGCTTTCGCGCGAATCCCTCCGCAAAAGCCCACACATTCATGTGCTGGGATTCAAACCGGGGCAAGCCCCATCGCGACTGAAGTCGCTCCTACGATGGGTCCGATGGATCGGATGCTTCATCGCCCGAAAGCAGCGCGCACGGCTGCGGCAGGTGCATGCGCAGGCGCCGCGGCACGCAGTCGATGCGGAAATGGGTGGAGGTTTCCGGCTCGCCGTCGAGATTGAGGGTCAGCGGCAGCGGCGCATCGATCTCCACCCACGGCAGCTGCGCCCGCACCGCGACGCGTTCCAGCGCGGCATGCCTGCCGCCGGTGACCAGCGCGCCCAGCGTCGCCGCGACCTCGCCGCCCAGCTCGGGAATCAAGGTGAGGTCGAGCAGGCCGTCGTCGATGCGCGCATCCGGGCACAGCGCCTGGCCGCCGCCGGCCTGGCGGCCGTTGCCGATGCC
>DNXT01000150.1:5420-5732 GCA_003505795.1 Lysobacteraceae bacterium
CTGGCGGCCGTTGCCGATGCCCAGAGCGATGAAATCGCCCTCCCAGGCGAAGTCGGGACCGCGCAGGCGCGCACGCACCGGCTCGATGCGTCCGAGCCTGGCCATGCCGGTGACCAGATAGGCCAGGCCGCCGAGCACCTTCTTCAGGCCCTCGTCGGTTTCCACGGTGACGTCGGTGCCGAAGCCGCCGCTGGCGACATTGGCGCACCAGTGCGGACCGTGCTCGGCCTCGATGCGCAGCAGGTCGATCGGCCGCGCCGCGCACTCGCTCACCAGTTGCAGCGCGGCCAGCGGTTCGTCGCCGATGCCGGC
>DNXT01000152.1 GCA_003505795.1 Lysobacteraceae bacterium
ACCTGCACGTCCGCCGCCTCGATCGCGGTCAACGTCGCGCCGTCGCCCGCGGGCAGCTCGCGCACCGGCCCGCGCACGCGCACGCGATCGCCGGCCGCTCCGATCGTCGCGATGCGCCCCTGCACGAACAACGCATCGGAGGTCGCCGGGTCGCCGTCGCCGGCATCCTGCACGAACACCCCGCCCAGGCCTTCGCGCAGGTCGGCGACGACGACGCCCTCGACCACCACCTCGCGGCCGAGCAGCGGGCTGCCGTGGGCGCGTCCCTGGACCTCGCCGATCGGCACGATCTTCGCCGCAGCGTGCAGCGGCAGGCACGGCAGCAGCCATGCCAGGGCAAGGGCGAGGACGCAGGAAGAGCGGGGGTGCGGCATCGGGCAGGCATTCCACGAGGACAGAAAGACCAACGCCGCCCATGGGCGGCGCGGCGGCACAGTGTACGGGGCGGTTATTTCAGGTTGTCCAGCATCCAGTCGACCGTCGCATGGACCTGCTCCTCGGTCAGCGCCGGATTGCCGCCCTTCGGCGGCATGATCCCGCCATCGGGCCCGGTGAACCCCTCGACCGCGTGCCGGTAGAGCGTGTCCTTGCCCTGGGCGATGCGCTTGTCCCAGTGCGCGTGATCCAGCGTCGGCGCGTTGCCGACCCCGTTGGTGTGGCACGCGGTGCAGAGGTTGTCGAAGATGACCTTGCCGTCGGTGGTGCCGCCGTAGGCGACCTGCGAGGCGGCCTTGGCGAGCGCGGCCGCCTGTGCCGCGGCCTGTGCCGCGGCGCCGGTGGAACCGGCGTAGACCGCGCCGGCCGGGGCGATGCGCGCCTGCGTGCGCCTGGCAGCGCTGGGCGAGACCTCTTCCGGGATGGCGTGCTGGAGATAGGCCGCGAAACCGATCAGGCCGAGCGTGATCACGACAAGCAAGCCAATCACCATCGAGAACTTCTTCAGGAACTCGAGATCGTAATTCCGCACGCGCTCACTCCTGGCTGTGGGTCTGGGACCTTCGCTACGCGGCCGGAGTATAGAGCAGAGGCGCATTCACCTGACCAGCGCGGGCCGCGCGGCCGGCCGCCATGGCCGCCAGGCCCGCGGAATACGGCCCTGTGGCGATCGGCGCCGGTGCCGGCGCCGGCGTTTTTGCGGCGATGCCGCATGGATGGCCGATTTCTGCTCGGGGTGGAAAATGCGTATCATTCCCAACAAATCGCCGCCATGATGCGCCGCGCGTCGCGGCGCGCCATTGCGCGTGACCCATCGCTCCCCAACGACGAGGCTTTCCATGAAATCGCTGCTGCTCCGCTGCCTGGCACTGTCCTGCCTGAGCCTGTCCGCACAGGCCCACGAGATCTGGATCGAGCGCGATGGCGCCGGCCCGGTGCGCGTGTACTTCGGCGAGCCGGCCGAGGAAGCGGCCGACCACGACGAGGACGAGATCAAGCGCATCGTCAAGCCGAAGGTGTTCGGCGCCAGCGCCCAGGCCGGCGCGCTCGAGCGCGGCGCCGGCCACCTGACCGCGCCGCTGAAGGGCGAGGGCGATGCCTGGCTGTTCGACGACAAGGTGTTCGAGCCGTGGCAGGGCGAGGACGGCAAGTTCGAGTCGGTGACCTATTACGCGCGCGCCGGCCGCGCCAGCACCGCGCCGAAGCTGGACCTGGAGCTGGTGCCGAGCCAGCCGGGCGGCAACGCCCTGACCGTGCTGTACAGGAACCAGCCGCTGGCCGGCGCCGAGGTGACCGTGATCGATCCGCAGAAGTGGCAGAAGCAGCTCAAGTCCGATGCCCAGGGCCAGCTGACCCTGCCGGCGCTGCGCGACGGCCGCCACATCGTGGTGGTCAGCCACAAGGAGCCGGTGCAGCAGCAGATCGCCGGCAAGCAGGTGGCGGTGATGCACCACATCAGCACGCTGACCTTCCTCGCCGAGTGACCCCGCCGCCCGCATGCCGGCGCGGCATGCGGGCGGTCTCCCCCGCGGTCCCAAAGACGCAAGCGTTATGAGCGATTCCTCCCCCTCCCCGCCGCCGGCCATGGCCTGGTCGTGGCTGAAACGCCCGTGGCTGGGCGTGCTGTCGCGCGCCTGCGCGGCGATCTTCGGCGGCTATGCGCTGGCCAGCGCGACTTCGGTACTGATGGCGCTGGCATTGCCGATGGCACGCAGCCAGGCGGTGCTGACCGGCATGCTGAGCGGCATCGTGGTGTGCGCCTGCGCGGCGTTGTGGGCATTCGCCACCGATGCCGCCTGGAAGGCCTGGGCCGGAATCGCCGGGCCGGCGCTGCTGATGTTCGGGATCGCGGCCCTGCTGCCGCGGGGTGCGGCATGAAGGGCGGATTCCGCCAGTCGATGGCGTGGCTGCACACCTGGACCGGCCTGCTGGTCGGCTGGCTGCTGCTGCTGATCTTCATGGGCGGCACCGCCAGCTACTACCGCCAGGAGATCAGCCGCTGGATGCGGCCGGAGCTGCCGGCCGGCCGCGTCGACACCGCCACCGCGGTCAACAGCGCCGAGCGCTACCTGCAGCGCAACGCCGGCGACGCGCAGAGCTGGAACATCACCCTGCCGGACGCTCGCGACCCGGTGCTGACCATGTACTGGCTCAATCCGGCGCCGGCCCCGGGCCAGGAAGCGGCGCGGCGCGGCATGTACGGCAACGCGACCATCGACCCGGCCACCGGCGCGGACGTGGCCGCGCGCGAGACCCGCGGCGGCGACTTCTTCTACCGGCTGCACTTCGACCTGCACTACATCCCGGTGGTGTGGGCGCGCTACATCGTCGGCTTCTGCGCGATGTTCATGCTGGTGGCGATCATCAGCGGCGTGATCACCCACAAGAAGATCTTCAAGGACTTCTTCACCTTCCGGCCCGGCAAGGGCCAGCGCTCGTGGCTGGACTTCCACAACGTCAGCGCGGTGCTGGCGCTGCCCTACCACGCGATGATCACCTACACCGGCATCGTCACGCTGATGTTCATGTACCTGCCGTGGGGCATCAAGGCGGCGTATCCGGACGAGGAGAACCGCTACTACGACGAGTCCGCCAACCGCGTCGCCGATACCCGCGCGGCGGCCGGCACGCCGGCGTCGATGCTGCCGCTGGAACAGCTGGTGGCGCGCGCGCGCAGCGAATGGAAAGGCGCCGAGGTCGGCAGCGTGGCGGTGAACCATCCCGGCGACGCGCATGCCTCGGTGGCGGTGACCCGGCACAGCGAGGGCCTGTCGGTCGACGCGCCGTCGATCCTGTTCGATGGCGTCAGCGGCCAGGTCATGATGCGCACCGGCAGCCCCGGCGGCGCCACGCAGACGCGCGGGGTGATGTACGGCCTGCACATGGCCGAGTTCGCCAAGCCGTTCCTGCGCCTGCTGTTCTTCGGCTCCGGCCTGCTCGGCTGCCTGATGGTGGCCAGCGGCGTGGTGCTGTGGGCGGTGAAGGAGCGGCCCAAGCACCAGAAGGCCGGGCGGATCGGCTTCGGCCTGCGCCTGGTCGACTCGCTCAACATCGGCGCGGTGGCCGGCCTGCCGATCGCCTTCGCCAGCTTCTTCTGGGCCAACCGGCTGGTGCCGGTCGAGGCGGCCGCGCGCGCCGAGCTGGAGGTCGACATCTTCTTCTGGGCGTGGGCCGCGGCCCTGCTGGCCGCGTTCGCCTGGCCGAGGCGCGCGATGTGGGCCTGGCAGCTCTACGCGGGCGCGCTGCTGTTCGCCGGCGTGCCGCTGGTCAATGCGTTGACCACCCGCATCCACCTGGGCGTGACCCTGCCGGCCGGCAACTGGGCGCTGGCCGGGGTCGACCTGGTCTGCCTGGGCCTGGGCCTGTGCCTGGGCGTGGCCGGCTGGCGCATGCAGCACTGGCAACCGCCGCTGTCGGCGGCCGAG
>DNXT01000151.1 GCA_003505795.1 Lysobacteraceae bacterium
AGGTCGCCGCGGCGCATGCGCGCGACGAAGCCACGCGGGACCCGCAACGCGAACTGGGCCGCGGCCTGCTCGGACAGGGACGCCGCCTCGGCATCGAGCCCGAGCAGGGACAGCAGCTCGCGCGGGTCGCGCACGGCCTCGCGCCACGCCTGCTGCCAGCGGGCGGCGGCGGAGCGGACGGAAGACGGCTGCAAGGGGGCGGGGGCTGCGGTTATCATGTGAGGTCAGAAAAACAAACGCCTGCCGTCGCGGCAGGCGCCCCATTCTATCCGGCCGGCCGCTCCCCGCGGCGGTTTTGCTATCCGAGGAGCTACAACATGGCCAGTTACGGCATGAACGACGTCAAGAACGGGATGAAGATCCTGGTCAACGCCGAACCGGCGGTCATCACCGACACCGAGTACGTGAAGCCGGGCAAGGGCCAGGCCTTCACCCGGGTCAAGTACCGCCTGATCAAGTCCGGCCGCGTGCAGGAAGTCACCATGAAGTCGACCGACTCGGTCGAAGCCGCCGACGTGCTCGACACCGACATGCAGTACCTGTACAGCGACGGCGAGTACTGGCACTTCATGCAGCAGGAGACCTTCGAGCAGGTCCAGGCCGACAAGAACGGCATGGGCGGCGCCGAGAAGTGGCTCAAGGGCGAGGAAGACTGCGTGGTGACGCTGTGGAACGGCACCCCGATCGCGGTGCAGCCGCCGAACTTCGTCGAGCTGAAGATCACCGAGACCGATCCGGGCGTGCGCGGCGACACCTCCGGCGGCGGCGGCAAGCCGGCCACGCTGGAAACCGGCGCGGTGGTGCGCGTGCCGCTGTTCGTCGGCCAGGACGAGGTGATCAAGGTCGACACCCGCTCCGGCGAATACGTCTCGCGGGTGAAGTGACGCGCGCCTGTCCGGCGCTTCCGTGGGAGGGGCTTTCGCCCCGACCGGGCCTGCCCGGAGAGCGTCGGGGCTGAAGCCCTCCCGCGGTCGCCGGGCGCCAGATCCGCTGCTGCGGAGGACGGAGCCGAGCGATCCGGGATTCCTGCCCGTGGCGGGAGTCCTCCTCCTATCCGAAACCGGAACATCGCATGACCGAACCGCACAGCCCCCCCGAAACCTGCGACCTGCTGATCGAGGCCGGCCACGTGGTCCCGATCGAGCCGCACGCGGTGGTGCTGGAAGACTATGCCGTGGCGGTTCGCGACGGCACGATCGTCGCGCTGCTGCCGCGCGAGCAGGCGCGCGCGCGCTTCAGCGCGGCCGAGGTGGTGTCGCGCCCGGACGCGGCGCTGATGCCGGGCCTGGTCAACGCCCACACCCACAATCCGATGACCCTGCTGCGCGGCATCGCCGACGACCTGCCGCTGATGGTGTGGCTGCAGCAGCACATCTGGCCGGTGGAGGCGGCGCTGATCGGACCGGAATTCGTCGCCGACGGCACCACCCTGGCGATCGCCGAGATGCTGCGCGGCGGCACCACCTGCGCCAACGAGAACTACTTCTTCCCCGACGTGCAGGCGGCGGTCTACAGCAAGCACGGCTTCCGCGCGCTGGTCGGGTTGCCGGTGATCAACTTCGCGACCGCCTGGGCCAGGTCGGACGACGAGTACTTCGACCGCGCCGGCCAGGTCCACGACCAGTGGCGCGACGACGCGCTGATCGCCACCGCGTTCGCGCCGCATGCGCCGTACACGGTCAGCGACGCCAACTTCGAGCGCGTGCGCATGCTCGCCGACCAGCTCGACATGCAGGTGCACCTGCATACCCACGAGACCGCGCAGGAGATCGCCGACTCGGTCAGGCAGTACGGGCAGCGCCCGCTGGCGCGGCTGGACCGGCTGGGGCTGGTCAACGACCGCCTGATCGCGGTGCACATGACCCAGCTCACCGACGCCGAGATCCACCTGTGCGCCGAGCGCGGCGTGCACGTGGTGCACTGCCCGGAATCCAACCTCAAGCTCGCTTCCGGCTTCTGCCCGGCCTGCGCGCTGCAGCGCGCAGGCGTCAACCTGGCGATCGGCACCGACGGCTGCTCCAGCAACAACGACCTGGACATGTTCAGCGAGAACCGCACCGCGGCGATCCTGGCCAAGGCCGTGGCCGGCGATGCCACCGCGCTGGATGCGGCCACCACGCTGCGCGCGGCCACGCTCGGCGGCGCGCGCGCGCTGGGCTTCGGCGACCGGATCGGCTCGATCGAGGTCGGCAAGCAGGCCGACCTGGTCTGCGTGGACCTGTCGGCGCTGGAAACCCAGCCGCTGCACCACGTGCTCTCGCAGCTGGTGTACGCGACCGGGCGCCACCAGGTCAGCGACGTCTGGATCGGCGGCCGGCCCAAGCTGGTGGCGCGCGAGCTGGTCGGCATGGACCCCGCTGCGCTGGTCGCCAACGCGCGGCAGTGGCGCGAGCGCATCCGTACCGTGCGGGCCTGACGGCGTCGTCCCCGAAGACACTGGAAATCCGATGAACCCGAACCACGAAGGCACGTCCTCCAACTTCAGCCAGGCCGAACTGGACAAGTTCGCCGCGCTGGCCAACCGCTGGTGGGATGCGGACGGCCCGCAGAAGCCGTTGCATGCGCTCAATCCGGTGCGCCTGGACTACGTGGCCGCGCGCGTCGCGCTGCCGGGCGCGCGCGTGCTCGATGTCGGCTGCGGCGGC
>DNXT01000366.1 GCA_003505795.1 Lysobacteraceae bacterium
TTTATGTTTTTTTTTTTTTTTAATGATACGGCGACCACCGAGATCTACACCGGATTTACACTCTTTCCCTACACGACGCTCTTCCGATCTCGCCCAGCCGTTGGCCTTGTCGCGGAACGCCGGCGCCGCCGGCGGTTGCGCCAGGCCGGCGCGGTTGCCGTTGAGCATCTGCGACATGAAGAAGCCCATCATCATCGGGCCGACGAACGAGTGCCCGGCGGAGGTGCGCTGCTCGGTGCACTGGTCGGCGCTGTAGTCCTGCTCGCACTCGGCGCGGCTGGCGTACTTGGGCGCGGCGTCGGCGGCCTGCTGGCTGGCCTGCTCGAACGCGATGCGGCACGCCGACGGGTCGCCGATCGCCTCCACGCAGCTCTCCACCGAGGTGTAGAGCCCTTCCTGCACCTGTACTTGCTGCCTCTGGCAGGCGGTGAACAACAGCGGCGCGGTGCTCATCAGCAGCAGTGCGGTGGTCTTCGAGCGCTTCATGCGGGTCCTCCCCCAGCGGTTTCAGCTCCCTATGATGCCCGCCCGCGCGGCACCAAGCACAACGGCCCGTTCATCAATCCTGCCGGAGCGGGCCGCGTGGCCCGGCGAACGTTGCAGGCGCAACCAAGCAAATCCCGTATAACAGGGATGTTTCCCGCCAGCCCCTGGCCCGCCCGACCGCAGCACGCCATGCCCGAATACCGCTCCAGGACCTCCACCGCCGGCCGCAACATGGCCGGCGCCCGCGCGCTGTGGCGCGCCACCGGCATGCAGGACGACGACTTCCACAAGCCGATCGTCGCCATCGCCAACTCCTTCACTCAGTTCGTGCCCGGCCACGTCCACCTCAAGGACCTCGGCCAGCTGGTCGCGCGCGAGATCGAGCGGGTCGGCGGCGTCGCCAAGGAGTTCAACACCATCGCCGTCGACGACGGCATCGCGATGGGCCACGACGGCATGCTGTACTCGCTGCCCAGCCGCGAGATCATCGCCGACGCGGTCGAGTACATGGTCAACGCGCACTGCGCCGACGCGCTGGTGTGCATCTCCAACTGCGACAAGATCACCCCCGGCATGCTGATGGCGGCGCTGCGCCTGAACATCCCGGTGGTGTTCGTCTCCGGCGGCCCGATGGAGGCCGGCAAGACCAAGCTGGCCGACCACAAGCTCGACCTGATCGACGCGATGGTGATGGCCGCCGACCCGAACGCCTCCGACGAGCAGGTCGCCGCGGTCGAGCGCAGCGCCTGCCCGACCTGCGGCTCGTGCTCGGGCATGTTCACGGCCAACTCGATGAACTGCCTGACCGAGGCGCTGGGCCTGGCGCTGCCGGGCAACGGCACCGTGGTCGCCACCCACGCCGACCGCGAGCAGCTGTTCCTCAGGGCCGGGCGCACCGCGGTGGAGCTGTGCCACCGCTGGTACGGCGCCGAGGACGCGAGCGCGCTGCCGCGCGGCATCGCGACCTTCGAGGCGTTCGAGAACGCGATGACCCTGGACATCGCGATGGGCGGCTCGACCAACACCATCCTGCACCTGCTCGCCGCCGCGCAGGAGGCCGAGGTGCCGTTCACCTTGCGCGACATCGACCGGCTGTCGCGGCGCGTGCCGCAGCTGTGCAAGGTCGCGCCGAACACGCAGAAGTACCACATCGAGGACGTGCACCGCGCCGGCGGCATCCTCGCCATCCTCGGCGAGCTGGCGCGCGGCGGGCTGCTGCACACCGACGTCGCCACCGTGCACGCGAAGACGCTGGGCGAGGCGATCGCCCGCTGGGATATCGCGGCCACGCAGGACGAGGCCGTGCACAGCTTCTACAAGGCCGGCCCGGCCGGCATCCCGACCCAGGTCGCCTTCAGCCAAGCCACGCGCTGGCCGTCGCTGGACAGCGACCGCGCCGAGGGCTGCATCCGCGACGTCGAGCACGCGTTCTCCCGGGAAGGCGGTCTGGCGGTGCTGTACGGCAACATCGCCCGCGACGGCTGCGTGGTGAAGACCGCCGGCGTCGACGAATCGATCCACGTGTTCGAAGGCAACGCCAAGGTGTTCGAGAGCCAGGACGCGGCGGTGAAGGGCATCCTCGGCGACGAGGTCAGGGCCGGCGACGTGGTGGTGATCCGCTACGAGGGCCCGAAGGGCGGCCCCGGCATGCAGGAGATGCTGTATCCGACCTCGTACCTGAAGTCCAAGGGCCTGGGCAAGCAATGCGCCCTGCTCACCGACGGGCGCTTCTCCGGCGGCACCTCCGGCCTGTCGATCGGCCACGCCTCGCCGGAAGCGGCGGCCGGCGGCGCGATCGGCCTGGTCCGCGACGGCGACCGCATCCTGATCGACATCCCGCGACGCGCGATCGACCTGCTGGTCCCCGACGAGGAACTGGCCGCGCGCCGCGCCGAGCAGGATGCCAAGGGCTGGAAGCCCGCGCTGCCGCGCCCGCGCAAGGTCACCACCGCGCTAAAGGCCTACGCGCTGCTGGCGACCAGCGCGGACAAGGGCGCGGTGCGCGATCGCGCGTTGCTGGACGGCTGAACCGCCCGGCCCGGACTTCGCTCAACGTCCCTGCACGGACCGGCGGTCGAGCGGGCTGCACACCGCCGAGGCGCCGCGTCCCAGCACGTGGGTGTAGAGCTGGGTGGTCGCCACGTCCTTGTGGCCGAGCAGCTCCTGCACCGTGCGGATGTCGTGGCCCGCTTCCAGCAGGTGCGTGGCGAAGGAATGCCGCAGCGCGTGGCAACTGGCCGGCTTCTCCAGCCCGGCCTGCCGGCAGGCCGCCTTGACCGCGCGCTGCAACCCCTTTTCGTCCACGTGATGCCGGCGTACCGCGCCACCGCGTGGATCGACACTGCGCCTCGGCGCCGGGAACAGGTATTGCCAGCCGGCCTCGCGCGCCGCGTTCGGATACTTGCGCGCCAGCGCGTGCGGCAACCAGACCTCGCCGAAGCCGGCCTCGAGATCGCGCGCATGCACGCGCCGGGCTTCCCCCGTCTGCGCCCGCAAGGCCTCGCGCAGCGACTGCGGCAGGATCGTGCGGCGATCCTTGCCGCCCTTGCCTTCGCGTACCACGATCTCGTTGCGACCGGAATCCATGTCCTTGACGCGCAGGCGCACACATTCCATCAAGCGCATGCCGGTGCCGTAGAGCAGCGCGGCCATCAGCCCGTAGCGTCCTTCCATTTCCGCCAGTAGCCCGGCCACCTCGTCCTCGCTCAATACCGTCGGCAACCGACGCGGGCGCCTGGCGCGCTGGATCTCGTCCATCCACGGTAGTTCCCGCCCCAGCACCTCGCGATACAGGAACAGCAAGGCGGCCAACGCCTGGTTCTGCGTGGACGGCGCCACCTCATCGCGCGCCGCCAGTCCGGTCAGGAACGCCTCCACCTCCCGCGCCCCCATCGCATCCGGGTGGCGCTTGCCGTTGGCCAGGATGAAACGGCGTATCCAACCGACATAGGCCTCCTCGGTGCGCTTGGCCCTGCCCAGCCGCCGCAGGCGTTCGCGCACCAGATCGAGCAGCCTCGGCGGCGATCCGGCTGGCGCATCGTGCACCGGCCCTTGGCGCGGATACTCCTTGGAAACGGATCGATCCGGGTGGTACGGTGGCATCCTGAACAAGTCCGCAGGGAGGATGCGACATGTTTACGCACGGGGATTACACACCACGGCCGGGGAAATGCTTTCGTAGACGTGGGTATCGAGCAAGAAACCGCGTAGGGATTCCCGGAATAGGCACCGGGGCTATCTTCTGTTTTGTCTTCGAATAGTAGTTAGGCAACCTATGAGACATCTCCGCTATCTGTTCATTGCGACAGCTATGGTCTCCTGCTCTACGGACGCTCAGAAGTTCAACTCCACAGATTTGGTTCGTGTTTCTTGCGGCTCGAACGACGACGGAAAGACCTGCTTCGGCTATGGAGAGACATACAGTGATGGAACGTCAGACGCTTGCGGACGAGTTCCAGACGGTCCTGAGTTTGCTCTAAAGATGACCTATGAGATACAGGGTAATAGCTTGTGTGAGACCGTCATACAGACCAGCGACCCCCAAACCATGCCGATCGGACAGAGATTCTGTTCAATCTATCTGGAGCGTGGGCCGCGAGAGTTCACGTACAGATTCAGCGATGACCCGCCGAATCGAGTAAGGCACTCCTACGACGCGGCAAGATCTGATAAGTGGTGCCAACATCTGATAGACGCGTTGCCGTGAGGCGGTTGCCTAACAATCATGTATGGACTCCCATTGC
>DNXT01000117.1 GCA_003505795.1 Lysobacteraceae bacterium
CCGATCTGCCGCCGTACCGCGACGCGACGCCTGATCGCCACCCGCCGCGCCACGACCGCGATCCGGAACATGCTCAGCAGGGCTACCGCAAGAAGAAGCGGGAAAGCTTCCTGTCGGACCTGTTCGATTTCTGAGGGCCGCTCCAGGGCGTGGGTGCGGCGCGACGAGCGGCGCCCACCGCCACCCGTGGCCGCGCGCCCGGATCAGCCGCGCAGGCGCTGCAGCTGTTCCTGCAGCGCGCTCACCTGGTTGCGCAGCTTCTCGTTCTCGCGTTCCAGCTCGTCGACGCGGCGCTGCAGCGCCTTGGCGTCGGGCGCGGTGTGGCCGCCTTCGCCGGCGTCGGCCGCGTCCGGATGGTTCGGGCGCCGCTTGGACTCGCGCGCGCGCCTGGCGGCCTGCCTGAGTTCGGCCTTGCCGCCCAGCGCCGCGTTGCGCTGTTCCTGCTCGGACAGCGTCGCCACCGCCGCCGCGGCGCTGATCGAGAGGTCGCCGGACTTGACCGCCTCGATCACTTCCGGCGCGGCCTGGGCATGGATGCGTTCGATCATTCCCACCTGGTTGCTGCTCAGGCGCGCCTCGCGCGCCAGCTCGGCGCGGCTGACCGCCGGCGCATCGCTCCAGGGCGGGCTGTCTGCGTCGTTGCCGGAGGCGGTTTCGGCTTCGGCCGGCGCGGGCGATTCGGCCGCCTTCTGCCGCGCCGCCAGGATCGCGCGCTTGCGCAGCGCCAGCACGCCGCGCTGGTAGTCGGACACGCTGCGCCGGCCCAGGTGCTGCTCGATCATCCACAGGTGCACGTCTTCCATCGACTGGAAGCGGGTGTTCTGCACGGTCTGGAACGGCAGGCCGTGCTTCCGGCAGATGCCGTAGCGGTTGTGTCCGTCGATCAGCACGTTGCCCCACAGCACCAGCGCATCGCGGCAGCCTTCGGCCAGGATGCTGCGCTCGAGCGAGGCGTGCTCGTCGGCGGTCAGGGGGTCGATGTAGGCCTTGAGTTCTTCGTTTACGACGATGTCCATGCGGGTGCTGCGGCAATGCGGGGCGCGCATTGTAGAGCGCCGCCGGCCGCGCCGCTGCCCCTTGCGCGCGGCGACGCGGTGTGCGTCGCCGGCCTTCAGGACACCGCGCGGATCGTGCGTTCCAGCGTCTCGAACAGCTGGTCGATCTGCGCCGGCTCGATGATCAGCGGCGGCGACAGCGCGATGGTGTCGCCGGTCACCCGCACCAGCAGGTTGCCCTCGTGGAAGCAGCGCTCGAACACCTCGTAGGCGCGCGCGCCGGGGGCGTCCTTGCGCGGACGCAGCTCGATCGCGCCGATCAGGCCGAAGTTGCGGATGTCGATCACGTGCGGCGATCCGCGCAGCGCATGGATGCGCTGCTGCCAGTGCTCGCCCAGCTCGATGGCGCGCTCGAACAGCCCTTCCTCGGCGTAGGTGTCCAGCGTCGCCAGCGCGGCGGCGCAGGCCAGCGGATGGCCGGAATAGGTGTAGCCGTGGAACAGGTCGATCGCTGCCGGCGGGCCCTGCATGAACGCCTCGTGGATGCGGCCGGCGACGAACACCGCACCCATCGGCACGCTGCCGTTGGTCAGCCCCTTGGCGACCGTCATCAGGTCGGGAGTGACGCCGAAGCGCTGCGCGGCGAAGGCCTTGCCGACCCGGCCGAAGCCGGTGATGACCTCGTCGAACACCAGCAGGATGCCGTGGCGGTCGCAGATCTCGCGCAGCCGCTGCAGGTAGCCGGGCGGCGGCAGCACCACGCCGGCCGAGCCGGAGACCGGCTCGACGAACACCGCGGCGATGGTCGAGGCGTCGTGCAGCGCGATCAGCCGCTCCAGGTCCTCGGCCAGTTCCGCGCCGTGCCGCGGCAGCCCGGGGCTGAACGCATTGCGCTCTAGGTCCAGGGTGTGGCGCAGGTAGTCGGTGCCCGCCAGCAGCGGACCGAACCACTTGCGGTTGTTGGGCAGGCCGCCGATCGACATGCCGCCGAAGCCGACCCCGTGATAGGCCTTCTCGCGGCCGATGAAGCGGGTGCGCTGGCCCTCGCCGCGCAGGCGGTGGTAGGCCAGCGCGATCTTCATCGCGCTGTCGACCGCCTCCGAGCCGGAGTTGGCGAAGAACAGCCGGTCCAGGCCGGGCGGGGCGATCGCGGCCAGGCGCTCGGCCAGCACGAACGGCAGCGGCGAGCCCATCTGGAAGGTGGGCGCGAAATCGAGGGTGGCGGCCTGCCGGCGGATCGCCTCGACGATGCGCGGGCGGGCGTGGCCGGCGTTGCAGCACCACAGCCCGGCGGTGCCGTCGAGGATCCGGCGGCCATCGACGTCGCGGTAGTGCATGCCGCTGGCGGAGGCGAGCAGGCGCGGGTGCGCCTTGAACTGGCGGTTGGCGGTGAACGGCATCCAGAACGCGTCCATCGACGCCGGTGCCCGCTGCGCCGGGTCGTCGGCCTTGCCGGCGCCTGGGCGTGCGCTGAGGGACTCGTTGCTCATGGCGTGCTCCGCTCGGTCGTTGAAAAAACTTTACATCAGCC
Source organism: Lysobacteraceae bacterium (assembly GCA_003505795.1). Lineage (GTDB taxonomy): Bacteria > Pseudomonadota > Gammaproteobacteria > Xanthomonadales > Xanthomonadaceae > UBA8801. The sequence continues at coordinate 2,527 of DNXT01000117.1, forward strand.
AGCGGCGGACAGTACTCCGGCCTTGGCAGGAGCGACTTCAGTCGCGACAGGGCTTTATGCAGCCCCTGCAACGGCCCGCACATCCATGTGCGGGGATTCATAAAGGGCAGGCCCTGTCGCGACCGAAGTCGCTCCTACCTGGAGCGGCGGATGCGGGCAGGCGGCTGCCCACCCCCTCATGTAAAGTATCCGCAACACTTCATGGGTGGGACGGCATGGATATCGGTGCGCGCCTGCAGCAGGCACGGAAGGCGCAGGGCCTGAGCCAGCGCGAACTGGCCAAGCGCGTGGGCGTCACCAATTCGACGATCTCGCTGATCGAGCAGAACAAGGTCAGCCCGTCGGTGAGTTCGCTGAAGAAGGTGCTGGACGGCATCCCGATCTCGCTGGCGGATTTCTTCACCCACGACCTGGACCTCGGCGCGTCGGATGCGCCGTTCTATGCGGCCGACGAGCTGCCGGACGTCGGCAGCGACGGCATCCACTATTTCCTGGTCGGCAAGCGTCGCCCGCAGCGGCGGATGTGCATCCTGCGCGAAGTGATGCCGGCGGGCAGCGACACCGGCGAGAGCATGCTGCGCCACGACGGCGAAGAGGGCGGGGTGATCGTCGCCGGCGAGGTCGAGGTCACCGTCGGCGGCCAGGTGCGGGTGCTGCGCGCTGGCGAGGGCTACTATTTCGAGAGCCGGATCGCGCACCGGTTCCGCAACGTCGGCGCCGGCGATGCGGTGATCGTGAGCGCGAACACGCCGGCGACGTTCTGAGGCGGCCGGCCGGGGAGACCAAGACGATGGACAGGAAGCAGGCCGAAGCGATCGCGCAGGCGCTGATGCAGGAAGGCCTGCAGCGCCAGCAGGCGCGCCGGCAGCGCATGCTGCTGCGGCGCTGGCGGACGTGGAACTGGCGGCAGGCTTCGCGCCGCGCGGCCGGTTGCGCGGTGCTGGCGATGGCGCTGGTCGCGCTGGCGCAGCTGCTTGCCGGCCGCGACCGGCCCGACCTCATGAACGTGATCGGCGCGTCCTGCTGGGAGGTCGGCGTGCCGGTCTACCTGCTCGGCCTGCTGCTGTTGCGCCGCCGGCTCCCGCCGGCGGGAAAGATCATCGAAGCCTGACCCCGACCGACGGAGCGAGACCATGGATACGACGGATGCACGCGCGCGCTGGCAGGCGCAGGCCGACCGCCTGGTGCTGCGGACCCGGGCCTTCATCGACGGCGGCTACGTCGACGCGGCGCAGGGCGGCAGCTTCGATTGCATCAGCCCGATCGACGGGCGGCTGCTCGGGCGCGTGGCCGATTGCGGCGCCGTCGACATCGATCGCGCGGTGGCCGCGGCGCGGCGCAGCTTCGAGGCCGGGCACTGGGCCGACGCCAGGCCGGCGCACCGCAAGAAGATCCTGCTCGGGCTGGCGCAACTGGTCGAGCGCCATGCCGACGAGCTGGCGCTGCTGGAGTCGCTGGACATGGGCAAGCCGGTCGGCGACGCGCGTGCGGTGGACGTGGCGGCGACGGTCCGCTGCCTGAGCTGGACCGCCGAGGCGCTGGACAAGGTCTATGGCGAGGTCGCGCCGACCGGGCAGGACGAGCTCGGCCTGGTCACCCGCGAACCGCTCGGCGTGGTCGGCGCGATCGTGCCGTGGAACTTCCCGCTGCTGATGGCGGCGTGGAAGATCGCCCCGGCGCTGGCGACCGGCAACTCGGTGGTGCTCAAGCCGTCGGAGAAGTCGCCGCTGAGCGCGCTGCGGCTGGCCGAGCTGGCCAGCGAGGCGGGCATTCCCGACGGCGTGTTCAACGTGGTGCCGGGCACCGGCAAGGGCGCCGGCGAGCCGCTGGCCCTGCACATGGACGTCGACGGGCTGGTGTTCACCGGCTCGACCGCGGTGGGGCGGCGCCTGCTGCAATGCGCCGGCCTGTCCAACATGAAGCGCGCCTACATGGAATGCGGCGGCAAGAGCCCGAACATCGTGTTCGCCGACGCCCCGGACCTGGAGCGCGCCGCCGAGGCCGCCGCCGGCGCGATCTTCTACAACCAGGGCGAGGTCTGCACCGCGGCGTCGCGGCTGCTGGTGGAGCGCTCGATCAAGGACGAATTCGTCGCGCGGGTGGTCGCCGCCGGCCGCAGGATGCAGCCGCGGCATCCGTTCGACGACCGCGCGGCGGTGGGCGGGGCAATGGGGGCGATGGTCGACGAGGCGCAGACCCGGCGCGTGCTCGACTACATCGCCACCGGCAGCGCGCAGGGCGCGCGGTTGCTGCTGGGCGGCAACCGCGCCGAGGTGGTGGCCGGCGGCTGCTACATCGAGCCGACCGTGTTCGACGACGTCGCCCACGAGCACACCATCGCGCGCGAGGAGATCTTCGGGCCGGTGCTGTCGGTGATCGCCTTCGACGACGAGGCGCAGGCGCTGCGCATGGCCAACGACACCGAGTACGGCCTGGCCGCGGGCGTGTGGACCCGCGACATCGCGCGCGCGCACCGGGTGGCGCGCCGGCTGCGCGCCGGCAGCGTATGGGTGAACTACTGGGACGGCGGCGACATGACCGCGCCGTTCGGCGGCTACAAGCAGTCCGGCAACGGCCGCGACAAGTCGTTGCACGCCTTCGACAAGTACACCGAGATCAAGGCGACCTGGATCAACCTGGCCGGCTGAGCGGGCCGGCGTCTTCCGCCGCGCGGGAATAGCGTGCAGGCGTGCAGGAGCGACTTCGGTCGCGATGGGGGCCCACCGGCAAAGCCCGTCGGGGCTGAAGCCCCTCCCACGGTTTTTCCTGTTCCCGTCCTGTTCCCGGTTCGGCAAAGCCCCGTCGCGACTGAAGTCGCTCCTACGGGGGCCAGACAAGGCCGGCCATGGTGCGATGGCCGGCCTGCATGGGCTGCGCGGCGATGCGCTACTTACAGCGACTGCATCTCGTTGTCGGCGTTGCGCGAGCGCTCCGGCGCGGCCGGCGGCGGCGTTTCGACGGCCGGCGCAGCGGCCGGGTCGGCGTCCTGCACGTTCTCCGGCACTTCCAGGTAGGGCAGCTGCAGCGCCTGGCTGGTCATGCCGCGGATCCGGTTGGTCAGCGCCGGGCTGCTGTTGATCTGCTGCCCGTACGACGGAACGATCTGCTTCAGGCGTTCGGCCCAGCCGGCGGCCATCTGCTGCGGGAACGCCTTGGCCAGCAGGTCCAGCATGATCGGCGGCGAGGTCGAGGCGCCCGGCGAGGCGCCCAGCAGCGCGGTGATGGTCTTGTCCTGGTCGATGACGATCTCGGTGCCGAACTGCAGGATCGCGCCCTTTTCCGGATCGCGCTTGATCACCTGCACGCGCTGGCCGGCGGTGACCAGCTTCCAGTCCTCGCGCCGGGCATTGGGGTAGTACTTGAGCAGTTCCGCCTGGCGGTCGTCGTCGGTCAGCTCGGCCTGCTGCATCAGGTACTTCACCAGGTCCAGGTTCTCCCCGCCGACCTTGAGCATGCCGCCGACGTTGTGGGGGGTGACCGAGGAGTACAGGTCGAACCAGGAGCCGTCCTTGAGGAACTTGGTGCTGTACAGCGCGAACGGCCCGAACAGCACCACCGGCTTGCCGTCGAGCTTGCGCGCGTCGATGTGCGGCACCGACATCGGCGGCGAACCGGTCTCGGCCATGCCGTAGACCTTGACCTTGTGGCGATCGGCCACGGCCGGGGCCTGGAACGCCAGGAACTGGCCACCGACCGGGAAGCCGGCGTAGTCCTTCGATTCCGGGATGCCCGACATCTGCAGCAGCTTCAGCGCGGCGCCGCCGGCGCCGATGAACACGAAGCGCGACTTGACCGTGCGCTCCTGGCCGTTGTCCAGGTCCTTGACGGTGACGTTCCAGGTCTTGTCGTCGTTCTGGCGCAGCGCGGTGACTTCGTGGCGCAGCCGCAGCTGGAAGTTCGGGCTGCGCTCGAGCGCGTCGGTGAGCTGGCGGGTGATCACCCCGAAGTTCACGTCGGTGCCCAGCGGCATGTAGGTGGCGGCGACCTTCTGCCGCGGATCGCGGCCTTCCATCACCAGCGGCGCCCACTGCTTGATCTGCGCCGGGTCGGTGGAGAACTGCATTCCGTAGAACAGCGGGTTCTTGACCAGCGCGTCGTGGCGCTTGCGCAGGTATTCGATGCGGTCGTCGCCCCAGACGAAGCTCATGTGCGGGGTCGGGTTGATGAAGTCCGAGGGCTGGCCCAGGCGGCCCTGCTGGATCTCGTGGGCCCAGAACTGGCGCGAGATCTCGAACTGCTCGGCGATGCCGACCGCGCGCTTGGTCTCGATCGAGCCGTCCGGCAGTTCCGGGGTGTAGTTGAGCTCGGCGAAGGCCGAGTGGCCGGTGCCGGCGTTGTTCCAGCCGTTGGAGCTTTCCAGCGCGACGCCGTCCAGGCGCTCGAACAGCTGGAGGTTCCAGTCCGGCTGCAGCTCCTGCAGATAGGTGGCCAGGGTGACGCTCATGATGCCGCCGCCGACCAGGACCACGTCCACCGGCTTGTCGTTTTCCGCGGCGGGCACGGGACGCTGGTGGAGCGGCCAGTACAGGAACAGCACGGCGGCAATGGCCAACAGCAGCACCACGCCGGCCAGGGCTTTGATGAATTTCTTCATGACAGGGAGATCGGGAGAGAGGGGGAGCGCGACGCCGTGGAGAGGGGCTGCCGGATGAGGCACGGGTGGCCATTGGCGCGCGTTCACGATCTTACCCCCGGTGCGACGCCTTGTCGCGGGCCGGCGTTGCATGCGACCGCGGGCCGTTTCCGGCCCGCCGGCCCGCTCAGCCCGACTGTTCCAGGGCCTCGAGGTAGCGCTGGCGCCAGTGGTTGATGTCGTTGTTGCGCAGGTGCTCCATCATCGCCTGCCAGCGATCGATCCGCTTCGGCAGCGACAGCGTGGCCGCGGTGGCGATGGCGTCGGCGACGCCGTCCAGGTCGTGCGGATTGACCAGCAGCGCCTCCTTCATCTCGTCGGCGGCGCCGGCCAGCAGCGACAGCACCAGTACGCCCGGATTCTCCGGGTCCTGTGCCGCCACGTATTCCTTGGCGACCAGGTTCATGCCGTCGCGCAGCGGCGTCACCAGCCCCACCGCCGCGGCCCGGTAGAAGCCGGTCAGGGTGGCATGGGTGAAGTTCTGGTTGACGTAGCGCAGCGGGGTCCAGTCCGGCTCGGCATGGCCGCCGTTGATGTGGCCGGCGATCTGCTCGAGCTGGTTGCGCAACTGCCGGTACTCGGTGACGTCGCCGCGCGAGACCGGCGCGATCTGCAGGTAGGTGAGGCTGCCGCGCTGGTCCGGATGGCGGTCGAGGTAGCGCTCGAAGCCGAGGAAGCGCTCCGGCAGGCCCTTGGAGTAGTCCAGCCGGTCCACGCCGATCGCCAGCTGGCGGCCGCGCAGGCTGCCCTGCAGGTCCTTGACCGCCTGCTTGGAGGCGGCGGCCCTGGCCTGGCGGGCGATCAGCTGGGTGTCGATGCCGATCGGGAACGCCGCGGTGCGGAAGCGGCGGCCGCCGGGGGCCTCGACCGCATCGCCCTCGAGCAGGCGGCCGCCGCCGAACAGGCGCACGTAGGAGCGGAACCGGTCCACGTCGCGCTGGGTCTGGAAGCCGATCAGGTCGTAGGCGTACAGGCTGGGGAACAGCCGCGAATGGTCCGGCATGGCCTGGACCAGGTCGGCCGAGGGCATCGGCACGTGCAGGAAGAAGCCGATCTTGCAGCCGATCCCGCGCTCGCGCAGCAGCGCGCCGAGCGGGATCAGGTGGTAGTCGTGGATCCACACCGTGTCGTCTTCGCGCAGCATCGGCGCCAGTTTTTCCGCGAACAGGGCGTTGACCCGGCGATAGCCGTCGCGGGTATCGCGGGAGTAGTCGACCAGGTCCAGGCGGAAGTGCAGCAGCGGCCACAGCGTGCGATTGGCGAAGCCGTTGTAGTAGGCGTCGATGTCGCGCTTGTTGAGGTCCAGGGTGACGAAGCGGATGTTGCCGTCGTTCTGCTCGTGGATCGCGCCGCTGTCGCCGCGCACGGTCTTGCCGCTCCAGCCGAACCACATGCCGCCGCGCTCCTTCAGCGCCGCGAGCAGGCCGACCGCCAGGCCGCCGGCGCGGCTCTCTCCGGGCACCGCCACGCGGTTGGATACCACTACCAGACGGCTCATGACGCCTCCTGCCAGCTGCGCGACAGGCGCATCGCGGCGATGATCAGGCCCACGTGCGAGTAGGTCTGCGGGAAATTGCCCCAGGCTTCGCCGTCCTCGAACGACAGGTCCTCCGACAGCAGGCCCAGGTGGTTGCGGCGCTCCAGGATGCGCTCGAACATCGCGCGCGCCTCGTCCTTGCGCCCGATCGCCGCGAGCGCGTCGATGTACCAGAACGTGCAGATGGTGAAGCTGGTCTCCGGCTCGCCGAAATCGTCGGCGGCGACGTAGCGGTACAGCGAGTCGCCGTGCTTGAGCTCGCGGCCGATCGCCTCGACCGTGGCGATGAAGCGCGGATCGTCGTTGCCGACGATGCCGATGTCGGCCAGCAGCAGCAGCGACGCGTCCAGCCGGTGGCCGCCGAAGGTGTCGGTGAAGTGGCCGCGCTCGGCGCTCCAGGCCGCGTCGAGCAGGCGCTGGCGGATCTCGTCGGCGCGTCCGCGCCAGTAGTCGTGGCGTTCTTCCAGGGCCAGGCGGCCGGCGATCTTGGCGAGCCGGTCGCAGGCGGCCCAGCACATCGCCGCGGTGTAGGTGTGGACCTCGGCGCGGCCGCGGAATTCCCACAGGCCGGCGTCGGGCACGGCGTGCAGCGCGTAGGCGCGCTCGCCGAGCGGCTCCAGCCGCCGGAAGGTGCTCTCGTCGCCCGGGTCCTTCAGGCGCAGGTCGAAGAACAGCTGGGTGGAGGCGAGCACCACGCTGCCGTAGACGTCGTGCTGCTTCTGGATCCAGGCCAGGTTGCCGCGCCGCACCGGGCCCATGCCGCGGTAGCCGGCCAGCGACTCGACCTCGTGCTCCTCCAGCTGCGACTCGAAGCCGATCCCGTACAGCGGCTGCAGGCTGCCGTCGCTGGTGGCGATGTTGAAGATGTAGCCGATGAACTGCTCCATCGTGCGGGTCGCGCCGAGCCGGTTGAGCGCGCGCACCACGAACGCGGCGTCGCGCAGCCAGCAGTAGCGGTAGTCCCAGTTGCGCGGGGTATGCGGGGCCTCCGGGATGGAGGTGGTCATCGCCGCGATGATCGCGCCGCTGTCCTCGTACTGGCACAGCTTGAGGGTGATCGCGCTGCGGATCACCGCTTCCTGCCAGTCCAGCGGGATCGACAGGTAGCGCACCCACTCGCGCCAGTATTCCTCGGTGCGCTCCTGCGCCTCCTGCACGTAGCCGGTCAGCGACCGGGTCAGCGACTCGTCCACGCCCAGCACCAGGTTGACCGGATGCGCCAGCACGAACGGCAGGCCGTCGCGGATGAAGCGCACCGGCACGTCGGTGGTCAGGCGCAGGGTGAACTCCGGCAGCAGCCAGCGGATGTGGTTGCTGCCCCAGGTGGTCTCCGGCTGGCGCGCGCCCCAGTCGGCCAGCGGGCGCGCGCGCACCACGATGCGCGGATTGCCGGCCAGCGGGCGGACCTGGCGGATGATGCTGACCGGGCGGTAGAAGCGGCCGTTGTTGCGCCAGCGCGGCGCGAAGTCGATCACCTCGATCGCGCCGCCCTTGTCGTCGCGCATCACCGTGCGCAGGATCGCGGTGTTCTGCAGGTAGTGCTGCTCGCTGCCGGCGAAGCCCTCCAGCTCGACCGCGAAGTCGCCGCCGCTCTGCTCGCGCGGGGACAGCAGCGAACAGAACGCCGGGTCGCCATCGAAGGCCGGCAGGCAGCTCCACACCACCCGGGCCTGCCTGTCGATCAGTGCGCCGAAGCTGCAGTTGCCGATGACGCCGAGGTCGAGATTGGGTTCGGTCATTGAAGCGTGGGTCCTCGTGGGTCGGTGCGGCCCCGCCGGTGGATGCCGCTGTCGGTGGTCAGTAGCCCTGGATGCTCAAACCGCGTTCTCGTGCAGCCAGGCGTGCACGGTATGCGTGTCCGGCAGCGCGTGGCGCGCCTGGGTGCCGGCGCGGCGGCCGACCAGCACGCTCCAGCCGCCGAGCCGGTTGGCGGCGGCGAAGCCGAACTCGTCGGTGAGGTCGTCGCCGACGAACACCGGGCGGCGGCCGGCGAAGGCCGGTTGCTGCATCAATTGTTCGACCGCGCGGCCCTTGTCGCTGCCCTCGGGCACGAACTCGACCACGTGGTCGCCCGGCTGCAGGCGGTATCCGCGCAGCGCACCGAGCTGGTCCTCGGCGAACTGCATCACCGTGCTGCCCGCAGCCGGCGCCGAGCGCCAGTGCAGGGCCAGGCTCACGCCCTTGTCCTCGACCATCACGCCGGGATGGGCCTGGGCCAGGTGCGCGGCGCGCTGGTGCAGCGCGTGCAGCCAGCCGGAGGTGTCTTCCGGCATCGCGGCGCGGGCGTCGGGATCGCTGCGCAGCTCGTGGCCGTGCAGGCCCGCGGCCGGCAGCTGCAGCGGCGCGAACA
>DNXT01000113.1 GCA_003505795.1 Lysobacteraceae bacterium
CGGCCCTGCTGCTGCAGCGGCTGCACCACCCCGAAGCGGCGCCGATGCGCACCGTCGCGCCGGTGCAGCTGCGCATCCGCCAAAGCAGTTCCCCGCGGCCGGGCTGAGCGCGGCCCGGCCCCGACCGGCACCCTTTACCACCGAGGCGCGTTCCCGATGCCGATCCCCTTGCCGCCGTTCGCTTCGCCCGTCCGGTCCGCGCCCGTGTTCGCGGTCCGGCATCGGCAGACAGCGCCGTGCCAGCCGGCCGTTCGATGCGCGGCGGTGCGTTTCCCCGCGGCATGGGGCTGGTCCACGCTGTTGCTGTGCGCGCTGAGCGTCCTGGCGTTCGCGGCGTCGGCCGAACCGCTGCAGGCGCAATGGAGCTTCCGCCTGCTGCCGGGCGATGCGCAGCTGCAGGCGCATCCGGGACTGGACGCGTGGCGCGAGGCCACGGTGCCGGGCAGCGTGCATACCGACCTGCACGCGGCCGGGGTGATCGGCGATCCCTACGTCGGCGCCGCCGAAGCCGGCCTGCAGTGGATAGGCCTGGCCGACTGGGAATACCGCGCGCGCTTCGACGTGGACGCCGCCACGCTGGCGCGCCGCCATGCCGAGCTGCGCTTCGACGGACTGGATACGTTCGCCGAGGTCAGCCTCAACGGCCAGGCCCTGCTGCGCGCCGACAACGCGCACCGGACCTGGCGTGCCCGCGTCGATGGCCGCCTGCGCGCACGCGGCAACGAGTTGCGCGTCGTGTTGCGCTCGCCGATCCGCACCCTGCTGCCGCAGGTGCAGGCGATGCCGCACAAGATCGCCGGCAACTATCCCTCGCCTTACGGCGACGAGCCGAAGGACGCGATGGTCGGTAACTTCGTGCGCAAGCCGGCCTACCACTTCGGCTGGGACTGGGGGCCGCGCTACGTCACCGCCGGGATCTGGCGCGCGGTGCACCTGCAAGGCTGGGACGACACCCGCATCACCGACCTGGCGGTGCGCACCGATGCGCTGGACGAGCGCCATGCCGCGCTGAGCGTGCTGCTGCAGCTGGAGCGCGGCGATGCCGCCGGCAAGGCGAGCGTCGAGCTGGACGTGTTCGACCCGGACCACCGTCGCGTGGCCCGTATCGCCCGCGAAGTGGCGCTGCAGCCGGGCGCCAACAGCGTGCGGCTGCCGGTGGGCATCGAGCGGCCACGCCGCTGGTGGCCGGCGGGCTACGGCGCGCAGGATCGCTACACCGTGAAGGCGCGCATCGACGGCGGCGGCGATCCGGCCCGCCAGGCCGGCCTGCGCACCGGCCTGCGCAGCGTGGAGCTGCGCCGCGCTGCCGATGCCGACGGCGGGCAGGGCTTCGCCTTCGTCATCAACGGCACGCCGGTATTCGCCAAGGGCGCCAACGTGATCCCGTTCGACGCCTTCCCGGCGCGGGTCGATGCGGCGCGGCTGCGCCAGGTGCTGGTGGCCGCGCGCGAGGCCAACATGAACATGCTGCGCAACTGGGGCGGCGGCTACTACGAGGACGATGCGTTCTTCGACATCGCCGACGAGCTGGGCCTGCTGGTCTGGCAGGACTTCATGTTCGGCGGCGGCATGCAGCCCGGCTACGACCCGGCGTTCCGCGCCAACGTGGTGGCCGAGGCGCGCGACAACGTGCGCCGGCTGCGCCACCACCCCAGCCTGGTGCTGTGGTGCGGCAACAACGAGGAGGAGACCGCGTGGAAGGACTGGGGACACGGGCGGCAGCTGCAGGACGCCGATCCGGCGTTCGCGGCCAAGGTGTGGCAGGGCTACGTCGAGCTGTTCGGGCATGACCTGCGCCAGGTGGTGGCCGAGGAAGGCCTGGGCGTGCCGTACTGGTCCAGCTCGCCCAGCAACGACCTCGACACGAAAGCCAACGATTCGCGCCGTGGCGACAAGCACTACTGGGACGTGTGGGGCGGGCCGGCCCTGCCGGTGGCCGCCTACCTGCGCGAGACCCCGCGCTTCATGTCCGAGTACGGCCTGCAGGCGTGGCCGCAGCTGTCCACCGTGGATGCCTTCGCCGGCCGCGACGAGCAGCGGGTGGACGGGCCGGTGATCCGCGTCCACCAGAAGTTCATGGCCGGCAACGGCAACCAGCGCCTGCTGCACTACATCGAGGCCGAGTACGGCACGCCGCGCTCGTTCGCCGACTTCGTCTACCTCAGCCAGGCGATGCAGGCCGAGGGCATCGCCCTGGCCGCGCTGCACCACCGCGCCTCGCGTCCTTACACGATGGGCTCGCTGTACTGGCAGCTCAACGACGTGTGGCCCGGTGCGTCGTGGTCCAGCGTGGACTACTACGGCCACTGGAAGGCGCTGCATTTCCATGCGCGGCGCTTCTTCGCCGAGGTCGCGGTGGCGGCGCTGCGCGATGCCGGCAGCACCCGGCTGAGCCTGCTCAACGACGGTCGCGACGCGTTGCCGGCGCAGTGGCGCCTGCGCGTGCTGGATTTCGACGGCCGCGTGCTGCAGCAACGCCGGCACGCGGTCACGCTGGCGGCGCAGGCGGCCACCGAGGTGGCGCGCTTCAGCGATGCCGAACTGCTGCAGGGCGCCGATCCGCGCCGCAGCGTGGCGGTGTTCGAGCTGCTGCGCGGCGATGTGCCGGTGGCGCAACGGCTGGTGTATTTCGCCGCGGCCAGGCAACAGGCGCTGGCGCCGGACCAGTGGCGGGCCGAGCTGCGTGCCGAGGGCGATCACCATGTGCTGCGCCTGCGCAGCGAAGCACTGGTGCGTGCGGTGTGGGTCGGTTTCGGCGACACCGAGGCCAGCATCGAGGACAACGCCTTCGACCTGCTGCCGGGACAGACCCGCGAGCTGGTCGTGCGCGGCGGTGCCGATCTGGCGGCGGTGCGCGCGGCGCTGCAGGTGCGCACATTGGGTGACACGCTGCATGCCGGCCCGGACCCGGACCCGGACCGGCGCTAGGGCGAATCGACATTCACAATCCTTCTCCCGCTTGCGGGAGAAGGTGGCGCGCAGCGCCGGATGAGGGCGTGGCATGCGCGAGCTTGCGTGGACGTTGCCCCCATCCGCCCTGCGGGCACCTTCCCCCGCACGCGGGGGGAGGGGAGGCTTGCCTGGCATCG
>DNXT01000120.1 GCA_003505795.1 Lysobacteraceae bacterium
GACTTGCCGGCGCCGTTGGGGCCCATGATGGCGTGCACCTGGCCCGGCTGCATTTCCAGCGACAGGCCCTTGAGGATTTCCTTGCCGGCGACGCTGGCGTGGAGGTTTTGGATATTGAGCATGGGATTCGGGATTCGGGATTCGGGATTGGGGATTCGTGAAAGCGAGGGCGGACGGGATGCGGGGGGGGGGGCGGGCCGCTGTCGCGAATCCCGAATCTCCAATCCCGAATCCCGGCTTCTCAGCCGACGCTGCCTTCCAGCGAGACTTCCAGCAGCTTCTTGGCCTCGACTGCGAACTCCATCGGCAGTTCGCGGAAGACCTGCTTGCAGAAGCCGTCCACGATCATCGACACCGCGTCCTCCTGGCCGATGCCGCGGGTGCGGCAGTAGAACAGCTGGTCGTCGCTGATCTTGGAGGTGGTGGCCTCGTGCTCGACGGTCGCGCCCGGGTTCTTCACCTCGATGTAGGGGAAGGTGTGGGCGCCGCACTGCTTGCCGATCAGCAGCGAGTCGCACTGGGTGTAGTTGCGCGCGCCGTCGGCGTTGCGGTCGACCTTGACCAGGCCGCGGTAGGTGTTCTGGCCGCGCCCGGCGCTGATGCCCTTGCTGACGATCTTCGACTTGGTGCGCTTGCCGATGTGGATCATCTTGGTGCCGGTATCGGCCTGCTGGCGGTGGTGGGTCAGCGCCACCGAGTGGAACTCGCCGCTGGAGTCGTCGCCGAGCAGCACGCACGACGGGTACTTCCAGGTGATCGCCGAGCCGGTCTCGACCTGGGTCCAGGTGACCTTGCTGCGCGCGCCGCGGCATTCGGCGCGCTTGGTGACGAAGTTGTAGATGCCGCCGCGGCCTTCCTCGTCGCCCGGGTACCAGTTCTGCACCGTGGAATACTTGATCTCGGCGTCTTCCAGCGCGACCAGCTCGACCACCGCCGCGTGCAGCTGGTTCTCGTCGCGCATCGGCGCGGTGCAGCCTTCCAGGTAGGACACGTAGGCCTTGTCCTCGCACACGATCAGGGTGCGCTCGAACTGGCCGGTGTGGCCGGCGTTGATGCGGAAGTAGGTGCTCAGCTCCATCGGGCAGCGCACGCCGGCCGGGATGAACACGAAGCTGCCGTCGGAGAACACCGCCGAGTTCAGCGCGGCGAAGTAGTTGTCGCCGACCGGCACCACGCTGCCCAGGTACCGCCTGACCAGTTCCGGGTGTTCCTTGATCGCCTCGGACATCGAGCAGAACACGATGCCCTTCTCGGCCAGCTCCTTGCGGAAGGTGGTGCCGACCGAGACCGAGTCGAACACCGCGTCCACCGCCACGCCGGCCAGCTTGGCGCGCTCGTGCAGCGGCACGCCGAGCTTGTCGTAGGTGTCGAGCAGTTCCTTGGGCACCTCGTCCAGCGACTTGTACTTCGGCCCCTTGGGCGCGGAGTAGTAGCTCAGCGCCTGGAAATCGATCGGCGCGATCTGCAGCTTGGCCCATTCCGGCATCGGCATCTTCAGCCAGTGGCGGTAGGCCTCAAGGCGCCATTGCGTCATCCATTCCGGCTCGTCCTTCTTGGCGGACAGGGCGCGGATGACGTCCTCGTCCAGGCCGGGCGGGAGCGAATCGGACTCGATCTCGGTGACGAAGCCGGCGTCGTAGCGTCGGCCCAGCCGTTCCAGGATCTCGGCGTTCTGCGGGGGTGCAACTTCGGTGGCCATAGGGCTGCCTACAGGTTCAGGTGGTCGCGACGCGGACGGCGATGCGCCGCCGGTCGTCGCCGGAGTGGGTGAGGGGGTGGAGCATCTGCGCCAGGGTCACGCCGCGCAGCGCTTCGGCCACCACGTCGTTGATCAGGCGCCAGTTGGAGCGAACGCCGCACTGGTGGGCGATGCCGCACTGGCCGTGGTCCTGGCTGCATTCGGTGATCGCCAGCGGGCCTTCCATCGCCTCGACGATCTCGATCAGGGTGATGTCCGAGGCCGGGCGCGCCAGCCGGTAGCCGCCGTGCACCCCGCGCAGGCCTTCGACCAGGCCGGCCTGGGCCAGCGGCTTGAGCAGCTTGCTGACCGTCGGCGACTCCAGTCCGGCCTGCTCGGCCAGCTCGCTGGCGCTGAGCACTTCGCCGCGGCGCGCAGCCAGCACGGTCAGCACGACCGTGGCGTAATCGGTGAGTTTGGTGACACGCAGCATCGGGGCAGGCCGTAATGCGGTGGGGTTTAAAGCGGACCGAAATTGTACGCTTTATCGCCGCGCAGGCCAACCCACCGTTCAGCGGCCGGCAGGCATCGCGTCCTGGGCGGACGGGTGCGCCGGGTTGGCGCATTGCGGCGTCGCACGCCACAATGACACCGCCCCCTCAACGGAAGCCTCCATGTCGCGCAAGATCGTCGCCCGCAAGTCCCGCATCCACGGCAATGGCGTATTCGCCGTCGAAGCGCTCAAGAAGGGCGAGCGGATCATCGAATACAAGGGCCGCCGGCGCACCCACGCCGAGGTGGACCGGGAGGACGCCGGGGACGTCGAGAGCGGGCATACCTTCCTGTTCACGCTCAGCGAGGACTACGTGATCGATGCCAACTACGAGGGCAACGACGCGCGCTGGATCAACCACAGCTGCAGCCCCAACTGCGAGGCGGTGATCGAGGAGGACGAGGGCGATGCCCGCCGCAGCCGCGTGTTCATCGAGGCGATCCGCAACATCAGGCCGGGCGAGGAGCTGACCTACAACTACGGCATCACCCTGGCCGAGCGGCACACCCCGCGGCTGAAGAAGGTCTGGGAGTGCCGCTGCGGCTCCCGCAACTGCACCGGCACCATGCTCCAGCCCAAGCGCTGAGCACAGCCCCCGTCATCGGTCGGATGCACGGGACCGGCAAAAGGTTGCAATGACTGAAGGCAGTCGGAGACGGCTGCCTTCCTCGTTACGGTGCGCATCCGACGGGCACGCAGCCCGATGAAGGAAACCTCGCATGCGCATCCTTTCGCCGATCCTGCTGCTGGCCGCGCTGTCGGCCCCGGCCGCGGCCGTGGAGATCGACGGCCGTATCGACCCGGAGGAGTGGCGCGATGCCCGCCACATCGACGACTTCCGCCAGGTCCAGCCGCTGAGCCGGGCGCCGGCCTCGCAGCCGACCGAGGCCTGGATCATGGCCACCCCCGAGGGCCTGGCGGTCGCGTTCCGCAACGTGCAGCCGGCCACCGTGCCGCGCACCCGCCAGCGCGTGCAGCGCGATTTCGAGGACCAGGTCGACCGGGTCAACCTGATGGTCGCGTTCGACGAGGGCGGCGGCGTCGGCTACTGCTTCACCGTCGCCTCCACCGGCGGCGTGGCCGACGCGGTGATCACCAACGAATCCAGCTTCAACGACGACTGGGACGGCAACTGGCGCCACGCGGTCAGCGAGGACGACCAGTCGTGGAGCGTGGAGATGCTGATTCCCTGGCACATCGCGCCGATGCAGCGGGCCCAGGGCGAGCGCCGGGCGCTGCGCGTCTACCTGGACCGGGTGATCGGCTCGACCGGCGAGCGCTCGGCGTGGCCGGCGGCCAGCTTCGAGCTGCCGCGGTTCCTGTCCAACTTCACCCGCATCGAGGTGCCGGCGTACAGCCAGGCGCTGCTGGCGGTCACGCCGTACGTGTCCGGCCTCTACGACAACGTGCGCCACGAGCGCGACCTCAACGGGGGCGTGGACCTGTTCTGGAAGCCGAACGGGCAGTTCCAGCTCTCGGCCACGGTCAACCCGGATTTCGGCCAGGTGGAGAGCGACGACCTGGTGGTCAACTTCAGCGCGACCGAGACCTTCGTCAGCGACAAGCGGCCGTTCTTCACCGAGAACCAGGGCCTGTTTGAGTATTCCACGCCCTCGGACTTCAGTCAGCTGCTCTACACCCGCCGCATCGGCGCACCGGCCGACGACGGCAGCGGGGCCGGCGACATCGCCGCGGCGCTCAAGCTCAACGGCAGCCTCGGCAGCACCCAGTACGGCCTGTTCGCGGCCGAGGAGGACGGCGCGGCGGGGCGCTCGTTCCGCGCGCTGCGGCTGGTGCACGACTTCAGCACCCAGAATCTGGGGCTGATGATGACCCAGACCGAGCGGCCCTGGCTGGACCGCGAGGCGACCGTGCTGGGCGTGGACCACAACTGGCGCCCCGATCCGCGCTGGAACGTGCGCACCCGCCTGTTCGGCAGCCGCATCGAGGAGAACGGCGAGCGCGTCGACGACAGCGGCGCCACCGTATGGGCCGACTACGAGATGGACCACGGCTGGCGCCAGCAATGGATCGGCATGCATTTCGGCAACGACCTGCAGATCAACGACGCCGGCTACCTGTCGCGCAACAGCACCAACTACCTGCACTGGGAGGTGCGCAAGCGCTTCGCCGAGCAGCCGGCCGTTTCGGCCTATTCCTCGAAGGAATGGCGCTGGCGCGCCACGCTCAACCGCAACGACCACGGCGAGCGCCTCGGCGACCAGTTCCGGATGTCGCGGGAGGGCAATCTGCGCGACGGCAGCTACGAGTACGGCCAGCTGATCGTGCGCTCGGCGGGCGTGGACGACCTGCTGACCCGCGGCAACGGCTCGGTGCGGCTGCCGCCGCGCTGGTCGAGCTATTACGAGTTCCAGCGGCCGCGCAAGGGGCGCTGGGCGCACCAGTTCACCGGCGAACTGCTGACCGGCGGCCTGGCCGGCAACGACAGGCTCGGCTACTCGCTGGAATACCTGGCGACCTATTTCGTCAACGATGGCTTCAGCGTCTACGGCGGGCTCTACGCCGACCGCATCCCGGACTGGCTGGTCTGGCAGCACGACAACCTGATCGGCAGCTTCGTCGGGCGCGAGTGGCACCTGAAGGCGGGCCTGGACTGGACTATCAGCAGCCGCCAGGAACTGCGCGTCAAGCTGCAGTCGCTGGCGATCGACGCACGCAACCGCGCCGCCTGGCGGGTGGCGCCGAACGGCGGCGCTGGCGCCAGCGACGAGCCGGTCGAGGACTTCAGTGTCAGCACGCTCGGCTTCCAGATCCGCTACCGCTACGAGCTCGCGCCGCTGTCCTACCTCTACGTGGTGTACGGGCGCGGCGGCTACGGCGAATCCGACCGTTCCGACGACGCCGGCGGACTGATCAAGGACAGCTTCGGCCTGCGCGACGACGAGCAACTGCTGGTCAAGTTCAGCTATCGCTTCGAACTGTGAGGGTGAATGCGGCGCACACATCGGTTCACGGCTCGGCAACGCCGCCGCGCCTAGCGTGGCCGTCACCTCATCATCGGAGCAGAGACATGGCGCATTCGCTTTCCGGAAAGCACGTCGCGGTGCTGGCGACCAACGGTTTCGAACAGTCCGAGCTGCAGGAGCCCAAGCGCCTGCTGGAGTCGTGGGGTGCGCAGGTGGACGTGATATCGCCGGCCGAGGGCGACAGCATCCGCGGCTGGAAGCACGCCGACTGGGGCGACAGCGTACCGGTCGACAAGCGCCTCAAGGGCGCCGACGCATCGGCCTACGACGCGCTGGTGCTGCCGGGCGGGGTGATCAACCCCGATGCGCTGCGCACCGATGCCGACGCGATCGGCTTCATCCGCGCCTTCGCCGCGGCGGACAAGCCGGTGGCGGCGATCTGCCACGGCCCGTGGCTGCTGGCCGAGAGCGATCTGGTCCGCGATCGCGAGGTCACCTCGTGGCCGTCGGTGAAGACCGACCTGGCCAACGCCGGCGGGCGCTGGAAGGATGCCGAGGTGGTGGTGGACGGCAACCTGATCACCAGCCGCAAGCCGGACGACATTCCCGCGTTCGCCGACGCGGTGGCCAAGGCGCTGGCGCACTGAGACGCCACCGCGCCAGCGCGGCGGCCGGCGCGTGCCTCACTCGCCGGTCAGCGCGCCGGCCGGGACCAGCTTCTCGATGTCCTGGTTGAAATTGACCACCAGCCGGCCGTTCTCCACGGCGGCCGAGTCCACCTGCACCTGGCCCATCAGGCCGGCGATGGCCGGGTCGATCCGGTAGACCGGCTGCTTCCTGGCGTAGTCGGCCAGCCACAGGTTGAGCAGCTCGCGCGTACTGGCATCGAGCTCGGCGCCGGCGCGGGCCGGGCGGAAGCCGTCGACGGTCGGCTGATCGAGGAAGAATCCCTGTTTGCCGGCGTCGTAGCGCAGCGCGCTGCTCAGCGACACGTTGCCGACCGGCGCCGGCGCGCCGCCGGCGGTGGCGAGCGCCAGATCGAAGGCCATGTCGAGCCGGTTGCCGGGCGGCAAGGTCAGCTGCGGGTTGCTCACCGTCAGTTCGATCAGGCCGCCCAGCGCGTCGTGGGTCTGCGGGAAGCCGCCGCTCAGGTACTGCTGCACGTCGGCGGCCTGCACGCTGAGCTGGCGTCCCTTGATCTGCGGGGCGGCATCGGCCGGCGCCAGCGGCGCCGCGAGCGCGGCGGCGAGGGCGGCGGACAGCAGGAAACGCTGGATGGACATGGGCATCGCGATGTCTGGGAGGTGCCGCTCAACATAGCCGGGCGTGGTGAACCGCGGATGAGGCCCTAGTCCAGCGCCGGCTGCAGCGAGGCGGAGGTGATCTCCCAGCCGTTGCCGTCCACGCGCGCGCGCAGCCGGTACCAGCCGGTGAAGATCCGCCGGCCCTCGTGGGTGCCGGCGGTCAGGCGTACCGGCACTTCCACCGCGCGCGGCGGGTCCTCGCTGTCGAGCGCCAGCGGTGCGCCGTTCTCCACGCGCAACGAACGCAGGCCCTCGATCGCGCGCAGGTTGGCGTCGTCCGGATGGGGCGGCGCCTTGCCGCCGGTCCAGAACGCATCCGAGCCGTCGCGGTCGGGGTCGGGCAGCGCCGCCAGGTAGCCGTGCACGGTGGTGGCC
>DNXT01000264.1:0-387 GCA_003505795.1 Lysobacteraceae bacterium
GGCTTGCCGGCCTGGCCGGGGTTGCCGCGGCCGGGTTCGCGCCGGTCCTTCGGCGCCGCGCCACGGCGCGCTTCGGCACCGGCCGGCGCGGGACTGTCGTCGAGGCGCCGGGTCAGGGCGATGCGCTTGCGCGCCACGTCGACCTCGAGCACCTTGACCTTGACGATGTCGCCGGCCTTGACCACGTCGCGCGGATCCTTGACGTAGCTGTCGGACAACGCCGAGATGTGGATCAGGCCGTCCTGGTGCACGCCGATGTCGACGAACGCGCCGAACGCGGCGACGTTGCTGACCACGCCCTCCAGCACCATGCCCGGGCGCAGGTCCTTGATCTCCTCCACGCCCTCGGCGAAGCGCGCCGCCTTGAACTCCGGACGCGGATCGCGG
>DNXT01000264.1:597-5184 GCA_003505795.1 Lysobacteraceae bacterium
AACTCCGGACGCGGATCGCGGCCGGGCTTCTCCAGTTCCCTGAGGATGTCGCGCACGGTCGGCACGCCGAACTGCTCGTCGGTGAACTGCTCCGGCCTGAGCCCGCGCAGGAAGCCGCCGTCGCCGAGCAGCGCCTTGATCGGCCTGCCGGTGCTGCCGACGATGCGCTCGACCACCGGATACGCCTCCGGATGCACCGCCGATGCATCCAGCGGCTCGTCGCCGTCGGCGATGCGCAGGAAGCCGGCGCACTGCTCGAAGGTCTTGTCGCCGAGCCGCGGCACCTTGAGCAGGTCCTTGCGGCGCTTGAACGGACCGTTCTCGTCGCGATGGCGCACGATGTTGTCGGCCACCGTCGAGGACAACCCCGACACCCGCGCCAGCAGCGCCGCCGAGGCGGTGTTGACGTGGACGCCGACCGCGTTCACGCAGTCCTCCACGCGCGCGTCCAGCGCCTTGGCCAGGCGGAACTGGTCGACGTCGTGCTGGTACTGGCCGACGCCGATCGCCTTGGGCTCGATCTTGACCAGCTCGGCCAGCGGATCCTGCAGCCGCCGCGCGATCGACACCGCGCCGCGCAGCGACACGTCCAGGTTCGGGAACTCACGGGCCGCGAACTCCGACGCCGAATACACCGACGCGCCGGCTTCGCTGACCACGATCTTCTGCAGTTTCGGGTTGGCGCAGGCCTTGATCACCTCGCCGGCCAGCCGGTCGGTCTCGCGGCTGGCGGTACCGTTGCCGATCGCGATCAGCTCGACGTCGTGCTGCTCGCACAACCGCTTCAGCGCATGCAGCGACTGCTCCCACTGGCGCCTGGGCTCGTGCGGGTAGATGGTCTCGGTCGCGACCAGCTTGCCGGTGGCGTCGACCACCGCGATCTTGCAACCGGTGCGGATGCCCGGGTCCAGGCCGAGCACGGTCCTGGCGCCGGCCGGGGCGGCCAGCAGCAGGTCCTTGAGGTTGTCGCCGAACACCGCGATCGCCTCGGCCTCGGCCTTCTCGCGCGCCTGGTTGAACAGGTCCAGCAGCAGGTGCATGTGCAGCTTGGCGCGCCAGGTCAGGCGGCAGGCGTCGAGCAGCCAGCGGTCCGCGGCACGGCCCTGGTCGGCGATGCCGGCGTTGCGTGCGACCCGGCCCTCGGCGTACTGGTGGCCGGCCTCGGCGTCGCTGCCGGGATCGAGGTCCAGGTACAGCACTTCCTCGCGACGCGCCCGGAACAGCGCCAGCAGGCGGTGCGAGGGAATCCTGGCCAGCGGTTCGGCGTGGTCGAAGTAGTCGCGGTACTTGGCGCCGGCCTCCTCCTTGCCTTCGGCGACGCGGGCGCGGATCACGCCGGTCTCGGCCAGCCAGCCGCGCAGTTCGCCGACCAGCGCGGCGTCCTCGCCCCAACGCTCCATCAGGATCGCGCGCGCGCCTTCCAGCGCGGCCTTGGCGTCGGCCACGCCCTTGTCGGCATCGACGAAACCCGCGGCATGCGCCTGCGGATCGAGCGTGGGATCGCCGAGCAGGCCGTCCGCCAACGGTTCGAGCCCCGCCTCGCGGGCGATCTGGGCGCGGGTGCGGCGCTTGGGCTTGTACGGCAGGTACAGGTCCTCCAGGCGCGACTTGGTGTCGGCGCCGGCGATCTCGGCGCGCAGCTCGTCGGTCAGCTTGCCTTGCTCCTGGATGCTCGCCAGCACCGCCGCACGGCGGTCCTCGAGTTCGCGCAGATAGCTCAGCCGGGCCTCGAGATTGCGCAGCTGGGTATCGTCCAGTCCGCCAGTCGCTTCCTTGCGGTAGCGGGCGATGAAGGGAACGCTGGCGCCTTCGTCGAGCAGCGCGATGGCGGCGCGGGCCTGGCCGGCCTGGGCGCCGATCTCTTCGGCGATGGTCTGGGCGATCTGCTGCGCGAGCTTGCTGTCTTGCATGGATTCGTGCCGGCTACGTCGGGTAAACCGGCATTTTCGCAGTGCCGGACCGGCACGGAAACCCGTTGACAGCGCCGCGCGAACCTGTCGCCTGCGGGGGTGGGCCTCAGCGGGCGTAGTGCCCGCAGATGCGCTCGACCAGGATGCTTTCGTTCAAGCTCTCCAGGGCCATCACCCGGACCTTGCCCACCGTTTCCAGGGCCAGCACGCGCTCGACGTAGACCTCCGGCCCGGCCTCGGTCATCGTGCGCGACTTGCTGAATCCGTAGGGCATCACGCCCTTCTCTCCATCCTTGCTGCCGCCGACGTACAGAACGATCGACATACCCTCACCTTCTTGCTGGTACTGCATTCGTGAACCGGCGCGCAGCATACGCAGGCGGCCGTGAGGACTCTTTGCACCGAGGTTAACCGCGACTGTTTGCGTTTCGATGACCGGCGGCGATCTCACGGCGGTTTAACGAGCAGATGCGGCTAGATCGACATCCATCGCGCATTCACCTTTCTGGACCTGCATGGACCTCAAAAGCGGCTATCCGTTCTGGTCGATCCGCAATGGATTGATGCGCGCCTTCCCGCGCCTGGAGCAGGACGCGCAGTGCGACGTGGCGATCGTCGGCGGCGGCATCACCGGCGCGCTGATCGCCGACGAACTGGTGCGGCACGGGCACGACGTGGTGCTGCTCGAGCAGCGCGAGATCGGCTGGGGCAGCACCTCGGCCAGCACCGCGCTGCTGCAGTACGAGATCGACACGCCGATGGTCGAGCTGGCCGGGCGCTACGGCATCGCCTCCGCCGCGCTGGCCTATCGTTCCTGCGCGCAGGCCATCGAGATGCTGCAGGAGCTCGCCCGCGACCTGGGCGAGGTCGATTTCCGGCGCAACGACAGCCTCTACTACGCCAGCCGCCGCCGTGACCTGCCGGCGCTGCGCGAGGAAACCGCGTTGCGCGCCCGGCATGGACTGGACACCCGCTGGATCGACGCCGCGTCGCTGTGGCGCGACTACGGCGTGCGCGCCGGCGGCGCGGTCCTGAGCACCCAGGCCGCGCGCATGGATCCGTACCGGATGACCTACCGGCTGCTGTCCCGCTGCCAGCGCCGCGGCGCGCGGATCCACGACCGCACCCAGGTGCACGACCTGCAGGTGCACCACTCCCATGTCGTCCTCGACTGCGGGCAGGCGCGCCTCCGCGCCGGGCACGTGGTGCTGGCCGCCGGCTACGCCAGCCAGCGCTGGCTGCGCCAGCGCGTGGCACGCAACCGCAGCAGCTACGCGTTCGTCACCGATCCGCTGCACGACGAGGAGATCGGCGCGGTCAAGCACACGATGATGTGGGAGACCGCGCGCCCGTACCTGTACCTGCGCAGCACCCACGACGGCCGCGCCATCGTCGGCGGCGAGGACGACGACCTGGACATCCCCGCGCGCCGCGACGCGCGAGTGATGAAGAAGGCGCGCCAGCTGCAGAAGAAGGTGGCGCGCGCGCTGCCCGACCTGCACCTGCGCCCGGCCTTCGCCTGGGCCGGCACCTTCGCCGAAACCGCCGACGGCCTGCCGTTCTTCGGCGCGCACGACCAGTACGGACCGCGGGTGGCGTTCGCGATGGCCTACGGCGGCAACGGCATCACCTACAGCATGCTCGGCGCGGGGCTGCTGCGGGCCGGGATCGAGCGGCGCGCGCACCCGCTCGCCGGGTTATTCGGATTCGCCCGCCTGGACTGAGGACCACGGCCACCAGCCCCGGCCGTGCAGCGCATAGCGGTCGGCCGCCCGTTCGAACCGGTTGCGCACGCTGACGCCGCCGCAGGCCAGGTACGCCGGCAGGAACAGCGGACCGAGCACGAGGTACTGGTAGACGTGGGCGCGTTCGTGGTCGCCCAGGCGCACCGGCGGATGCCGGCAGCGGCCGGCCCGGTGCTCGTAGGTGGCGCAGGCCAGGTCGAGCGAGGCCCCGTTGAGCAGGATCACGTTGCCGAGCGTCAGCGCCCCGCCCGGCCCCCATGGCCAGCGATGGAACACCAGCGCCAGCTCGCGCCGCTCCCAGCGCGGCCGCGCACCGAAACACATGCCGGCCGCGCCGGCCAGCAGGCCGAGCGCGGTATTGGGCGAGGTCCACAGCGCCCCCAGCCACTGCATCGCCGCCAGCGGCAACGCAGGCGCGCGCGTCAATCGGCCTCGTTCGGGATCAGCAGCCACAGGATCAGGTAGACCAGGATGCCGGGAAACGCGGCGGAGGCGATCGAGACGATCACGAACAGGATGCGCAGCAACGTCGAGCTCCAGCCGAAGCGGTGGGCGATGCCGCCGATCACCCCGGCGATCATGCGGTCGTTGAGGGAACGGGAAAGGGTGCGGGGCTGGTTCATGGTGCAGGCTCCGGATGTCCGATGGCCCAGTCTAGCCAGCCGGCTCAGGACGCCCCGTGACGGCGCGCCTCGCCCAGGCGCTCGCCGAACCAGCCGGCCGCGTCGCGTTCGGGCTGGCCCGGGCAGCGCACCCGGTAGGCGCGGCCGCTGACGCTGCTGCGGGTGGCGGCGCGCTCGATGAACTGCTCGGCGCTGCCGACCAGGCCGCGCTTGTCCAGGTAGGCGTACTTGCGTTGCAGGTGGTCGCGCGCGGCATTGCCGTCGTACCAGCTGCCGTTGCGCTGGAAGCGGCAGTCCGAGCGCGCGAGC
>DNXT01000266.1 GCA_003505795.1 Lysobacteraceae bacterium
TCACACTCTTTCCCTACACGACGCTCTTCCGATCTGGCGCCGCCGGTCGTGCTGACCCAGCGGCCGCTGTTCAACGTGCGCGAAGGCTACGGCAGCGGCGTGGTCCCCGGCGTGGCCGAGGTCATCGTGCACCAGACCCTGCTGATCGGCGTGGGCGTGATCCTGGGCGGCCGGCGGCAGCGCAACGGCGGCAGGCGATTGACGTACCGGTTTGCGCAATGGACCGGCATGCTGGCCGGCTTCGCCTGCATCGGCCTGCCGGCGCTGCTGTACTACGCAGGCTTCACCTTCTGGGTGCAGGACTATCCCCACGGCGGCAACCTTCCCGGGTTGGCGGTGGTGGCGCCGCTCTACGTCGCCGCTGTGCTGAGCTTCGGCCTGTTCGTCGGCAGCTTCTTCTCGCGGCGGGAGCATGCGTTCCAGTTCATCACCGGGGTTTCCCTGGTCCTGTTCTTCCTGGCCAATCTCACCTGGCCGCTGCCGTCCACGCCGCCGTTGCTCGCCGCCCTGGCCACGCTGCTGCCCACCACACCCGGCGTCAACGCGCTGGTCAAGGTCAACCAGATGGGCGCGTCGGTCGCCGAGACGATGCCCCAGATCGTCAACCTGCTCGCCCTGGTCGCGCTCTATGCGGGCCTGGCGGCCTGGCGTTTCAGGATGCGCGAGGACGCATCCGCTGTTTCGTAACCACTACCCAACCCGGAGTCTTCATGCCCAATCTCACCTCCTTCGGCCTGTTCCACACCCTGCTCAGCCTGGCGGCGGTCGCGCTGGGCATCGTGTCCTTCGCGCGGCAGGGCGCGATCAGCCCCCGTACTAAAGCCGGCGTCGGCTACATCGGGTTCACCGTCGCCAGCTGCGTCACCGGTCTTTTCCTCTTCCACCACGGCGGGTTCGGGGCGCCGCATGCGTTGGCCGTGCTGACGCTGCTGGTCCTGCTGGTCGGCTTCATCGCCGGGCAGCCGCGGTTCGCCGGCGGGTTCGGCGGCTATGTGGAGATGCTGTCCTATTCGCTGACCTTCTTCTTCCACATGATCCCGGGCCTGACCGAGACCTTCACCCGGCTGCCGGCGTCCTCGCCGCTGTTCACCGGGCCGGAGGATCCCCGGCTCAAGGCCACCCTCGGGGTCGTGTTCGTCGTCTTCCTGGCCGGTGTGTTCCTCCAGGTCCGGCGCCTGCGTGCCGCGCGCCGCGAGCTTGGGATCCTGGTGGACGTGAGGTGAGCCAGTCCACCGTGTCGCGGCCAGCCCATTGGCTGGCCGCGGCGCCTGTTCCACAGTGAATGCCGACCGGTTGATCGTGGTGCCGGCGGCTACGGCTTGTCGGCAGGGCCTGGCAGCGCGTACGCGACGATGTAGTCGCCCACGTCGGGCGAGTGGCTGGCACCGCCGGCGGAGATCACCACGTACTGCTTGCCGGTGTTCGGCGAGACGTACACCAGCGGCGCGGCCACGGCGCCGACCGGCAGACGCGCCTTCCACAGTTCCTTGCCGGTGATCGCGTCCAGCGCGCGCAGGTAGTAGTCCTGCGTGCCGGCGAAGAACACCAGGCCCGACGCGGTCGAGGTCGGGCCACCGAGGGTCGGCATGCCGATGGGCATGGGCAGGTGCGTCTTGATGCCCAGGGGGCCGGTGTCCTGCACCGTGCCCAGCGGCACCTGCCAGACCAGCTGCTTGGTGGTGAGGTCGATCGCGCTCATGGTGCCGAACGGCGGGGCGGGACAGGGCACGCCCAGCGGCGATTGCAGGATGTCGATCTTCACCCCGCCGTAGATCCCGGCCAGTTGCGGGCGGATGGTGCCCATGAAGCCGGGCACCTCGTCGGTGGACACCTTGAACGTCCTGGCCTGCTCGCGCGTCACCAGCGACATCCGCAGTGCCATGCGCATGTCGTTGACGAACAGCAGGTTGCGCGACTCGTCGATGGAGATGCCACCCCAGTTCATGCCGCCGAGCAGGCTGGGCCATTCGATGTAGGGCTGCTCGGTCGGCGGGGTGAAGGCGCCCTGGTAGTGCGAATCCTTGAACTTGATGCGGCAGTACAACTGGTCGAACGGGGTGATGCCCCACATCGAGGTTTCGGTCAGCGGCTCGGCGCCGATGACCGGCATGCCGACCGAGTACGGCTGCGTGGGCGACAGGCGTTCGCCCTGCGCATGCGGCGCGGTCGGCACCGGGCGCTCTTCGACCGGGGTGACGAAATCGCCGGTGCGGCGGTCGAGCACGAAGATGTGGCCGGTCTTGGTGGTCTGGATCAGCGCCGGGACCTTCTGGCCCTGCGCGTTGGTGACGTCGAACAGCACCGGCTGCGAGGGCAGGTCGTAGTCCCACACGTCGTGGTGGATCAGCTGGCGCACCCAGCGCAGCTTGCCGGTGCTGGCCTCCAGCGCGACCACCGCCGAGCCGAACTTCTCCTTGACCGGCGTGCGGTCGCCGCCCCAGTAGTCGGGCGGGCCGTTGCCGGTCGGCAGGTAGACCAGGTTCAGCTGCTTGTCGTAGGTGGGGATGGTCCACACGTTCGGCGTGGCCGTGTTGTAGTCCTCGCCGGGTTGCGCCAGGTCGTCCGGCTTGCCCACGTCCCAGGCCCAGGCCAGCGAGCCGTCCAGCACGTCGAACGCGCGCACGGTGCCGGAAGGCTCGTCGGCCATGATGTCGCGTACCCAGCCGCCGATGACGGCCAGGTGGCCCATCACCACCGGGATCGAGGTCGGGTGGTAGCGCTTGCTGTCCTGGGTCGGGCCCATGTGCTGCTTCAGGTCGACGTAGCCATCGGCACCGAAGCCCGGGCACAGCGCGCCGCTGTGGGCGTCGAGCGCGAACAGGCGCGCGTCCACCGCCGAGACCAGGATGCGCCGGCGGCAGGCCTGTTCGGTGTAGGCGGCCTTGCGCGCGGCATCCAGGCCGTCATCCTGGTCGATGTCGTAGTAGCCCACGCCGCGGCAGGTGACGTGCTCGGCGGTGCGCGCCTTCGGGTCGAACTTCCAGATTTCCTTCCCGGTGTCGCCATCGATCGCGGCGACCACGTTCTCCGGGGTACAGCTGTACAGCGTGCCGCCGATCTGCAGCGGCGTGTTCTCGTCCACGCCGGTACCCGCGCCGGTGGTGCGGCGACCGGTGTGATAGGTCCACGCCACCTGCAGGTTTCTGACGTTTTCCGGCGTGATCTGCGCATATGGCGCGAAACGGGTGCCGTGGGCGGCGCGACCGAAGAACTCCCAGTTCTCGGGCGCCGGGGCACCGGCCCGGGCGGGCTGCGACGCGTGCGCAATCCCGACCGGATTGGATATCTCTCCGTGCGGGAAGAACGCCGCCACCAGCGTCGCCAGCAACGCAAGGAACACCGCGATGGCCGAGCCGTTGGCCAGCCGTCTTGCGCCCTGCGGGGTGGCGGGGAAAGCGGCTGCCACCCACAGGGTGAGCATGAAGAGCAGGGCGGGAAAGACCAGCCGGGGAAGCAGCTGCCAATAACCGATGCCTCCCACCTCGTAGAGCGCCCAGCAGAGCGTGCCGGCGAAGATGGCCGTCGAAAGGACAAGCGCGAAGCGCTTGCCAAGGAACAGCAGCACCGACAACGCCAGGTACGCCAGCCCCGCCACCAGGTAGTAGGGCGATCCATCCAGGCGGAGCAGCCTGGCGCCTCCGATCGCCAGCGCGATCGCGGTGGCGAGTGTGATCAGGGCCACGGCCAGCCTGCATGCTGCGCCGAGCACGTGTGCCCGTTTTCGGTTCTTCTGATTCTCGGTCATGGATGCTGTCGCCATGAAGACAGGAGGAGAGGACGAGATGGGCCGACCGCGCGGCCGCGTGCCCGGCAACCGGCAGGCCATGTGCTGCCGGTATGCCCTTGCACCGGACGACTATCGTCGTGGCCGGGTGCAGGTTCCATTCCCCATTTGGGCAGTCATGACGCACAACCCGCCGCGCACCGGCGGCTCCTGGCCCGCGATCGTTCTGTAGCGATCGATCAGTGCTTCGTGGTGCAGCCTGTGCGCGGTGATGCCCAGTTTTCCCGGAGGTGATCCCGAACCGTTCCAGGACGTGGCTGAAGCGGTGCAGGTCGTACTTGAGATCGTGGGCGGGGCCATGACCGGCTGGGAAGGGTTGTCTCACCCTGGGCGGCGCGAGCTCGCCATGCTCATAGGAGGGACCTTCAGTCCTTCCGCTGTCCACGAGAGCGGAGATAGGCGATCAGCCGCGCGGGTTCGTCCGTCTGGATAACACGGGCCCCCAGGCTCACGATCCGGCCCCAGTTCGCATCGGGGTTCTCGAGCGCCCGCGCATCCGTCATTCCTGCCGCCATGGTCGGATTGAGCAGGTTGATCCAGATGCGGGGCGCATGGGCCGGTCTCGATGCGAGGCCGTCGCGAACCCAGGTCTCGGTCGCGAACACCAGTTCCTGTGCCACCGGATGGAAGCGCTCGAACCCGGAAACGACGTCGCCGAGTCGTGGCGTGCACACCCCGTCCGAGGGTTCGGCGACGCATTCGCGGATGATCGGCATGAACATGGTCTTACCCAGGAACGGTGCGTCGGCGAGCGCCGGATCGTCGGGCAGCATGTTCATCTTCATCAGGATCTGGTCGGCCACGCCCACCCGATGCACCACGGCGTATGCCTGCGGGAATACTTCCCCCTTCACGTCCAGGTTGACGAGCAGGCGTCCTTTGGCCAGTTCGAGCGCCTCCTCCAGCGTGGGGATCTTTTCATCGGTGAGCGGCGCATCGGGCCCACCGGCGGCGGCGCGCAGCCGCAACTGGCGGATCTCGGCGAGGGTGTGGTCGCTTGCCGGCCCGGTGCCGTTCGTCGTGCGGTCGAGCGTCGGATCGTGAAGCAGGATCGGGACACCGTCCCGGGTCAGCGTGACGTCGATCTCGACGATGTCGGCACCGATCGGGACGCAGGCGGCGATGGCCGCAAGCGAATTTTCCGGCGGCCCCTCCACCCAGCAGGCGCGGTGCGCCGCCACCATCACGTGGGGGGACGTGGGGTCGAGGAGTTCAGACTGGAGCCGGGTGATGCGGTCCGGGACAGCAGGGCCGGCTGCCCGCGGGGATTCGTGCCTGCAACTGACCGGCAGAAGAAGACACAGGACGAGAACGCAGCATCGCGACATCGGTGATTCCGGAGAGCGCGTGCGGCCGACGGCCGCACGCGAATGGGGGATGCCCTAGAAGCTGTAGCCGAGGCTGAAGCGCACCGAGCGTGGCAGGATGTAGCGGCCATTGGCGTTGATGTCGAAGCTTCCGGGATCGCCTTCGGTCAAGCCCTGCTCGTCGGTCACGTTGTCGGCCGCCACCCGCAGGCTGAGCCCGCTTCGCGTGCGGAGCTCGAGGCCCAGGTCGAATTTGTCGTAGCTCGGCAGCGGCTGGGTGTTCTGGATGTTGCTTTGCCGGTTGCCGACATGGCTGTAGGCGGCATGGACCGTACCGTCGATCCCGCCGAGGCTGAAGTCGTAGCTGGGCGCGATCCGGAACTGCCAGCGCGGCTGCCGCGGCGCTTGGTTCCCGACCAGTTCGGGATCGGGATCGGCGGAGATATCAGCATCGAGATAGGTTGCCGCAGCGATGATCGAGAACCCGTTGTCCAACGCGAAACTCGCATCGAACTCGATGCCTTGCGCCTCGGTCTCGAACACCGCGACCGGGGCATCCACGGTCGGCGCAGTCGAGCGCGTGGCCTGGGTCTCGACCCGGAAGCCGGTCAGGTAGAGGCCAAGGTTGCGCCGGGCGAACTTCACCCCCGCCTCGTACTGCCGGACGTCGAAGAACAGGTCGTCGCCGGCCGCCAGTTGCGTCTGTCCGCCGCGCAGGTCATCGAAGTAGGGCAGACGGAATCCATCGTTGACGCGCACGAACGCACCGAACTCGCCGGTGAAGGCGTAGTTCGCGCCCGCCGTCCAGGACACGGCCTGCTCCCGGTAGTCGTTGTGGGTGTCGGGCGTGCCCGTCAGCCCGGTGACCGGATCCGAGAGCGTGTTGGCGACATAGCTCAGCTCGTGGTCGACCCAGCGCACGCCGGCATCCAGGCGCAGTTTCTCGAAGAACGTGTAGTCGCCAACCAGGTAGGCCGCATTCATGCTGCCGTCGCCGCGTGCGTTCAGGCGCGTCCCGTTGAGGCAGGGCGCCGGCGCATTCGTGACCTGCGCGCAATCGATCGCCACCTGCTCGCGATCGCCGCCGATCTCGAAGTAGCGGGCGTTGTTGTTGAGGTTCCAGAGATCCTCGGCGCCGAAGCGCGATGCGAAATAGCCCAGTGTCGCCGAACCATTCCCGAACCACTTGGTGACCGACAGATCGTTGGTGAACGAATCGATGTCCTTCTGCACGGCCCAGAAGCCCAGGTGCTGGACATAGGCGTCCGCGCCGAGCGTGCGACCGCTGATCAGCGTGTTCGCCGATGCGAAGCCGAGCTGGCCGATCGTGCGCGGTCCGCCGCGCGGGCTCAGGCCATAGGTGTCCGCTTCGCCCTTGAGGTAGTTGAAGCGATCGGAGACCAGCCAGCCCCCGTCCAGCGAGAGATCCAGGCTGCCGCCGGCCAGGTAGCCATCGAACCCGCGGCCGTCGCCGTAGTCGGCGGCGAGGGGCTCACCATAAGGCCCCTCCACGACGGTATTGCGATTGGCGGGACCGACTTGTACGTAGGAGGCGTCGATGCCCGGCACGCGCAGCGGCACCGGCAGGTACCACGCACCGTGGTCGTCGGTATCGCGGAAGTAGAGCTTGAGCTTGCCGTTCTCGAGCCGCTTGGTGATATTGGCGGTGAACTGGTGGCCCTTTTCCGAGTTGAATCCGGCCTCGCGCACGCCTTCGGAGGCCTGCGCATAGCCGCCGACCATGTAGTAGAGATCTTCGGCGAGCTTGCCGCTGAGCACCGCGTCGAGGCGCTGCAGGTCGTAGGTCGAGGTCGAATAGCGGACCGAGCCGTGGGTCTCCTCGCCGCCTTCCTTCAGCAGGAAGTTGGTGATCAGGCCCGGCTGGCCGTTGGACAGGACCGGATTGGGGCCGCCGCGCAAGGCCTCGACCCGCGAGATCGTCTCGTCGATCCGGAAGATCGATGAGTTCTCGAGGAAGCCCAGGGTAGGGGGCGTATAGACGGGCACGCCCTCGAGCTGGATCGTCACGAACGGGGCGTCGCCCGTGCCGGGGAAGCCGCGCAGGTTGACGTTCGCGCCGGCCACGCCGCCCGAGCTTTCGGACCAGACGCCGGGCACGGCCTTCAGCAGATCGGCGGTGCTCTGCGGCGCGAACTTCGCGATCGCCTCCTGGTCCATCGTCGAGATCGCGAAGCTGGCCTCGACCTTGCGCTGCTGGGTGCCGCCGGGCATGCCGGTGACGATGACCTCGTCGAGGGTGGCCAGGTCCGGATTGGGCTCGGCCGGGGCCGGTCGAGGCTGTTCCTGGGTTTGTGCCTGGACGGCGGCCATCCATGCCGAAACGGCGAGGAACGCGCCCGCGCGCAAAAGGGTGCTCATCTGCGGATCTCCCCTGCTACTGGTGTCGGTCTGTCGCCGGCGCTGGAAGGGGCCGGCGTCCCCATGCCCACTAAGCCACTCAGTCATGACATTAGTATGTCACTGGAAGTTACTAAATGGAAATGGCATAAGGACTGCCTCTCCCCCGGCGGCTCCGTGAGACCCGATGCTCAGGAATCTGGACGTGTTTCCGTCCCTGCAGCCGGCCTTGCCCGACCCGGCGACCGACTTCGCGGTCAGCCGCAACGAGGCCCTGGTGCTCGATCTCCTGCGCCGGGACGCCTCCTTGTCCCGGGCCGATCTCGCCCGCGCCACCGGCCTCACCAAGCAGTCCATCTCGCGAATCGTCGATGCGCTTGCCGAGCGGGAATTCGTCACTTTCGGCGAGCGAGTGGTGAACGGCCCCGGCAAGCCGGGCACGCTCGTACACCTCCAGGCCAATGCCGCTTATTCGGTCGGCATCTCGATCGCCGCCGACCGCATCTCCGGCATCCTCACCAACCTGACGGGGGACGTCGTGCAGGCCGAGAAGGTCGCCATCGCCGCCCGGGATCGCGAGGCGCTCCTCGATCAGGTCGAGTCCCTGTTCGAAGCGCTGGTGTCGCGCATTCCCGGGCAACCGCGCCGCATCTGCGGCGTGGGCGTCGCCCTTTCCGGCTACTTCACCGGCGAACGCAACCGCATCAACCCGCCGGAGCCGCTCGAAGCCCTGGCCGAGGTCGACGTCGACCGGTTGCTGGCCAGGCGGCTCAAGCTGCCCGTCTGGATAGAGAACGACGGCAATGCCTCGGCGATCGGCGAATGCCTGAGCGGGGCAGGGCTCCGCTACGCGAACTTCGCCTACATCTACCACTCGTACGGCGTGGGCGGTGCGGTCATCATCAACAACCAACTCGTGCGCGGCGCCCACGGCAATGCGGGCGAGTTCTCGGGCATCCTGGCGCCCGACCGCCTGGACGTGCGCCCGTCGCTGGAGCTGCTGCGGCGCAGGATCGTCGAGGCCGGCGTCCCGCTTCGCGACATCAATGCGCTCGTCGACGACTTCGATCCCGACTGGCCGGGCATCGACCCGTGGATCGAAACGGTGGCGCCGCCGCTCAATGCGATGATCACCGCGATCGCTTCGGTGCTCGACCCGCAGGCGATCGTACTGGGGGGGCAGCTCCCGCGCCCGCTCGCGGAACGGCTGATTCGCCGGCTGGTCATCCACGAGGGCAAGCCGCGGTTCGGCCGGCACCAACGCCGTCCTGTCATCTTGCCGAGCGATATTCAGGGCGATGCAACCGCGCTGGGAGCAGCGGCGATGCCGCTCAAATCCTTGTTCTTCGCCTGAGGCCGTGATGATCGCCGCGGAGCCAACCGGGACCGTCCGGCGGCTGCCGCACCCCGTGCGGCTCGGCTATGCCTCCGGGAACTTCGCAAAGAGCGTGCAGGTCACCGCCATCGATCTGCTCTACCTGTATTTCCTGGTCGATGTCATGGGCATCGCGGCGCCGGTGGCCGGTGCCGTCCTGTTTGCGGCATTCCTGATCGACAGCCTCACCGATCCGCTCTTCGGCCACCTGATAGACAAGCGCGAGGGCCGCATCGGCTATCGCACGATCATCGGACTTGCCGCTCCGTTGTGCTGCCTGGCCTTCGTGGCCATTTTCATCGCCCCGGTCGCATTTCCCGGGGCGGTCGTCCTGGCGTCGTTCCTGAGCTTCGCCGCGTTCCGCGTGGCGTTCACGCTGGTCGATGTGCCGCACAACGCCTTGCTGGCGGGCATCACCCGGGACAGCCGCGAACGCGGCGTCCTCTCCACCTGGCGCTTCTTCTTCAGCTCACTCGGCACGCTCGCCATCTCGGCCATCGTCCTGATCGCGCTCTCCCGCGAAGCCGGCCCTCGAGCATCGACGTTCGTGACCTTTGCCTTCATCGTGGCCGCGCTCTATCTTCCGGTGATGCTGGGGTCGGCAGCGGTTTCGGTTTCCGGATCGCGCACGATCAAACAGCCGGTCGAGCACATATCGTTCCTGCAGGCGCTGCGCCGCCTGCTCGCCAATCGACGCCTCATGCAGGTGATCTGCGTGTGCGTCATCTCGGCCGGATTGATCACCGTCTTCTCACGCATGGCGGTGTTCTACGCCAAGTCGTGGCTGGGAGACCCCGGGCTGGCCGGGACGCTGATCGCCTTCAAGGTCGCGGGGCAGGTGTTGGCGCTTCCTCTGTGGTGGCTGCTCGCCAAACGGACCGAGAAGCGGACCGCCGCGATCTGCGCCCAGACCCTGTTCGGGGGCACGATGGCCGCGTTTCTGCTGCTGGCTCCCCGATCCGTCGAGGTGAGCGCGGTCCTGTTTTTCCTCGCAGGTGCGGGGCTGGGCGGGCTTACCGTCATGAACTGGGCGCTGCTGCCCGACACGATCGAGTACACCGAACTCGACACCGGATCGCGCCACGAAGCGCTGACGTTCGGGTTGCTGCTGGCGCTGTGCAAGGCGGCATCGGGCGCCGGATTGGCACTGGTAGCCTGGCTGCTCGAGCTATCCGGCTACGAGGCGGCAGCGGCTGAATTCAACAGCCGATTGCCCGACCTGCTGCTCTCAATGACGCTTGTGCCGATGATGGGTGTCATTGCCTGCAGCCTGATCCTGTCCAGGTTGCCGATGAGCTACCGGGACCACCTAGACGCGACCACGGCCCCAGGCGATCGGCCGGATCGAACGATGAGCAGGGCAAGAAGCCTTCGGGTGCGTTGACGGTCGACGACGCCACAGGTCGGGATCAAGGACTTCAACAGCGGTTCGGGGTGGTGTTCTCGCCGGGCTTTTAGGGGTTTTACTGGGTAGGAAAAGCCGATGAGTCTCTGGCACAGGGTGTTGACGGAGGTCGATGGCGCCTCTGGTCCCGCGGCAGGGCTTTCGTGCGCATGGGGAGGGGTGCCGGATCCGGCGGCGCGGAATGTTTCCCGGTCGATGAAGGCGTGCGGATGCGACGGGAGTGGAATTGCCGGTCGACTCCTGGTCGCCCGGTCGCTCCAAGGAGGCATTGGCCACCGAACATCAATTGTCTGCTCGTCCGCTTGCTGGCATTGCGCGGCATTCAGCATGCCTCGGTGGCACCTGTTGAAGCGCTTGATCTACAGCTTCGGCCGATTGAGTGCTCGACCAACGAGACCAGGCAGGCGATGCCCAGCGGCAGCACCTCGTCGTCGAAGTCGTAGCAGGGGTGGTGCAGCGGGTAACCGGGCAGTTCGTCCGCGCCGCGGCCCTGGCCCAGCCAGAGATAGGCGCCGGGGCGGGCCTGCAGCATGAAGGCGAAGTCCTCGGAGGTGAATGCCGGGCGCGGCGCCGGGCGCGCGTCCAGGCCG
>DNXT01000265.1 GCA_003505795.1 Lysobacteraceae bacterium
GGCCTCGGCGGTCGCCGCCTGCGCGCTGCGCTGCTGCTGCGACCAGTTGGCCAGGTTGGCCTGCGCGGCGAGCAGCTGCGCCTGCGCCTGGTCGAGCTGCTGCCGGTAGATGCGGTCGTCGATCTTCACCAGCAGCTGGCCGGCGCGCACGTGCTGGAAATCCTGCACCGGCACCTCGGTGACGTAGCCGCTGACCTGCGGCGCGACCAGGGTGACCTGGCCGCGGACCTGGGCGTTCTCGGTGTTCTCGATCGCGCTGGTGAACGGCGGCAGGCGCCAGGCGTACAGCACCAGGGCGACGCCGGTCAGCGCCAGCAGCGAGACGCCGACGATGCCGGCAATGCGCTTGCGGCGGCGCAGGGAGGCATCCGGATCGGGATTCGGGGCGGCGGTATTCATGCGGTGCTGGGCGTGGCGGGTGGTGGCGGGGGAGTCGGGGCGGTCGCGGCGGGCCTGCTGACGCGGCGCCAGAACAGGTTCCACAGGATCCAGGCCAGCGTCGCGATGGCGATGCAGCCGATCGCCATGAACACGTCGTTGTAGGCGAGCACGTTGGCCTCGCGGGTGGCGACGGCGCCGAGCGTGCGCAGCGCCTGCGCCTGGCGTTGCGCCGGGTCGCCGAGCGTGTGCGCGTAGGCGTTGGCATAGGCCTGCACGCGGGCGGCGACCTGCGGGTCGGACAGCACCAGGTGCTCGACCAGCTGGCTGGAGTGGAACTTCTCGCGGACGATCTGCAAGGTGCCCAGGAACGCGCTGCCGATCAGCCCGCCCAGGTTCTGGGTCATGCCGAACAGCACCACGAAGCTGATCAGGTTGCCGGGCTGGGCGATCACCCGCCCGAGCCCGGCCACCATCGCCGGGGCCACGAAGAACGTGCCGCCGAAGGCGAGCAGGAACTGGCTGGCATACATCTGCTCGGGCCGGGTCAGGCTGGTGGCGCGTGCATCCATGAAGCAGCCGATGCAGATCGCCGCGATCGCCACGATCAGGTGCTGCGCCACGTGCTGCGGGTTGATCAGGAACGCGCTGGCGACCACCCCGCAGACCGCGCCCAGCAGCATCAGCCAGAACAGCGCGTGCAGCTGCTCGTTGCCCAGCCCCAGGGTCTGGAAGAAGCCGATCGAGCCGGTGCTCTGTTCCGACAGCACCAGCCGGATCAGCAGCACCGCCAGGCCGAGCCGGATCATGTCGGCGCTGGCCAGCCAGCGCGTGTTGATCATCGGCGTGCGCCGGTTGTGCTCGATCGTCACCGCGGCGGCGATCAGCACGATCGAAAGCGCCAGCACCACGCCCAGCCAGGGCGTGCTGGTCCACCACAGGTAGCGCCCCAGCGACAGCACCGCGGCCAGCCCGGCGGCGCCGGCGGCGAACAGGGTGAAGGTGGCGAAGTCGAGCTTCTCGAACACCCGGTAGCGGTCGCCGGGCGGCAGCTTCAGCGCCAGCACGCAGGCCAGCGCGAACACCGCCAGGCCCAGTTCGAACAGGTACAGCCCGCGCCACTCGCCGAACTCCAGCAGTTCGGTGGAGAACACCCGCGCCAGCGGCAACGCCAGCTGGGTCAGGCCGAGCCCGGTCACCACCGCCTTGAGCCGGTGCCGCGCCGGGAACGCCTGGATCATGTAGTACAGCCCCAGCGAGCTGAGCGCCGCCCCGACCAGTCCATGCGCGGCGCGGACCGCGATCGCCGAGGCCAGGCTGTGCACGAACAGGTGGGCGAACGCGATCAGCGCGTACAGGCCCAGGAAGATCTCGGTGAACAGGCGCAGCCCGAACTGCTGGCGGAACTTCACCAGGATCAGGTTGGCCGACAGGTTGGTCATCACGTAGGCGGCCGGCAGCCACGCCAGTTCGTAGGCGTAGCCGCCGAGCGTGCCCTGCAGGTAGGTCAGGTTGGCGGTGACCAGCGCGTTGCTGAGGCCGCCGGTCAGGGCGACCACGATCCCGACCAGGCCGTACTGGACGCGGCGCCGGGCCGGGTGCAGCGGCGTGGAGGCCGAGCCCGGCAACGTCGGCTTCTCGTGCGGCTGCCATTGGCGCGGGGCGTAGCGGTCGCTCACGGGTGGTGCTCGGACCCTGGTTTCGCGTGCGGTTGCGGCCGATTGTGGCACGGGCAGGTCATCGGCACGTCAGCAGTGCGATAATCCCGGGCATGAGCGAATCCCCCTACACCTCCGGCACCACCCACTTCGGCTTCCGCGACGTCGCCGCCAAGGACAAGCAGAAGCTGGTCGGCGAAGTGTTCACCTCGGTCGCGCGCAGCTACGACCTGATGAACGACCTGATGAGCCTGGGCGTGCACCGGGCGTGGAAGCGCTACTTCGTGGCGACCGCGCAGGTGAAGCCGGGTGACCGCGTGCTCGACCTGGCCGGCGGCACCGGCGACATCGCCGTGCTGATCAAGGAGCGCGTCGGCAGCGACGGCGCGGTGGTGCTGGGCGACATCAACGCCGGCATGCTCTCGGTCGGCCGCGACCGCCTCACCAACCGCGGCCTGGTGGCCGGCTTCGACTACGTGCAGTGCAATGCCGAGGCGCTGCCGTTCCCGGACCAGAGCTTCGACCTGGTGACGATCTCCTTCGGCCTGCGCAACGTCACCGACAAGGACGCGGCGCTGCGCGAGATGTACCGCGTGCTCAAGGTCGGCGGGCAGGCGCGGGTGCTGGAGTTCTCCGAGGTCACCGCCGACTGGTTCAAGCCGATCTACGACTTCCACTCGTTCCAGGTGCTGCCGCGGCTGGGCAAGCTGTTCGCCAGGGATGCCGACAGCTACCAGTACCTGGCCGAGAGCATCCGCAAGCATCCGCCGCAGGACGAGCTGCGCGGGATGATGGCCGAGGCCGGCTTCGCGCGCTGCCACTACAAGAACCTGACCGGCGGCATCGTCGCGATCCATTCCGGCTACAAGATCTGACCCGCGCGCGCCGGGCCTCGCCCCGGCGTCGGGCCCGGTTTGCGAACTGCGTCGCGCAGGCGCGGCGCGGGCTCGGCGACACTGGGCGACTCTTCCTGCACGGAATCGCCGATGCGTCTGTACAACGGCCTGTCGCGCCTGTTTCCCCGCTCGTTCAGCGCCAAGCTGCTGGCGGTGGCCTTCGCCGGCATCCACGTCCCGCTGCTGCTGCTGGTGCTGTGGCTGCTGTCGCACGGGGAACTGCAGGGCCGCCAGCTGTGGACGGTGATCCTGGTGGTGCTGGGGGCCACGCTGCTGGGCACGGCGCTGACGCTGCTGGCGCTGTACCGGCTGCTGGCGCCGCTGCGGCTGGCGGCGGACGCGCTCGACGTCTACTACGCCGAACAGCGCCTGCCGCTGCTGCCGGAGCAGGGCGAGGACGAACTGGGACGGCTGCTGCGCGGGATCAACCGCAGCCTGCGCGGGATCGACGACGGCTTGCGCGACCTCAAGAAGCAGGCGTTGCTGGATCCGCTCACCGAGGCGCTGAACCGGCGCGGCTGCGAGCGCGCGCTGTCCGATTCGGCGCATGCCGCGCAGGTCGATGGCTGGCCGTTCGCGCTGTTCGTGATCGACCTGGACAACCTCAAGCCGATCAACGACCGCTTCGGCCACGCCGCCGGCGACCGGATCCTGGTGCGGCTGGTCGAGTCCGCCTATGGCTGGCTGGGCGCGCAGGACTGGATCGGCCGCTGGGGCGGCGACGAGTTCCTGATCGGTGTGCATGCCCGCGAGGAGGAGGCCACCCTCAAGCTCAACCAGTGGCTGTCGGCGCTCGAGCGGGACGACGACGAGCCGCCGGTCTACGTCAGCGCCGGCTGCGCGGTATGGCAGGCCGGGCTGGAGGAGGCCGACCTGTACCGGCAGGCCGACGCGGCGATGTACCGGGCCAAGTTTTCCGGCGGGCGCCGCCTGGTGCGGCATGGCGACCTGGCCGCGGGCGCCGCCGGGCCGGAGTGAGCGGGTTGTCGCGGCGGCCATACGCCGGGATGGTCACGGCGCTAAAATCGGGGTTTCCCCTGATCCGGTGCCGTTCATGCGATCTCCGTTCCTGTTGTCCCTGGCCATGGCGGTCGCCGCGGCCGGCTGCTCGAAAGAGCCGACCCCCGCGCCCCAATCCCAGGCCGCCAAGCCCGCCGCGGCGAAGGCTCCCGCCCGCAGCCATGACGAAAGCTCCTACGCCGAGCCGGACAAGGTCGTGGTCAAGGACCTGGCGCTGGACCTGAGGCTCGACTTCGACAAGAAGGAGATCGCCGGCACCGCCACCTACACCCTGGACTGGAAGGACAAGGCCGCCACCCAGCTGGTGCTCGATACCCGCGACCTGACCATCGAGAGCGTGCAGGCCGACGACGGCAACGGCGCGCCGGCGCCGCTGCAGTACGCGCTGGCGCCCAGCGACAAGGTGTTCGGCAGCAAGCTGACGATCGAAGCGCCGACCCGCCCGGCCAGGCTGCGGATCGCCTACCACACCGCGCCGACCGCCTCCGGCCTGCAGTGGCTGGACCCGGCGATGACCGAGGGCAAGCAGCTGCCCTTCATGTTCAGCCAGTCGCAGGCGATCCACGCGCGTTCGTGGGTGCCGCTGCAGGACACCCCGAGCGTGCGCTTCACCTACAGCGCGCACGTCGTCAGCCGCCCGGACGTGATGGTGCTGATGAGCGCCAACAGCGACCCGCAGGCCGAGCGCGACGGCGACTACAGCTTCTCGATGGAGCACCCGATCCCGTCCTACCTGCTGGCGATCGCCGCCGGCGACCTGGTGTTCAAGCCGATCTCCGCGCGCTCCGGGGTCTGGGCCGAACCGGCGATGGCCGACAAGGCCGCCAAGGAGTTCGAGGACACCGAGAAGATGATCGGCGCCGCCGAGCAGCTGTACGGCCCCTACCGCTGGGGCCGCTACGACATGCTGGTGCTGCCGCCGTCGTTCCCGTTCGGCGGCATGGAGAACCCGACCCTCACCTTCGCCACCCCGACCGTGATCGTCGGCGACAAGTCGCTGGTGTCGCTGGTCGCGCACGAGCTGGCGCACAGCTGGTCCGGCAACCTGGTGACCAACGCCTCGTGGAAGGACATCTGGCTCAACGAGGGCTTCACCACCTACGTGCAGGGCCGCATCACCGAGGCGCTGTACGGCCAGGAGATGGCCGAGATGGAGCGCGAGATCGACCAGGCCGACCTGCTGGCCGAGGTCAAGGACATGAGCCCGGCCGACCAGGCGCTGGCGCTGCCGCCGCTGACCGAGCGCGACCCGGACGAGGCGCTGAGCAACGTCGCCTATGTCAAGGGCTCCTGGTTCCTGCAGTTCCTGGAGCAGCGTTTCGGCCGCGAGGTGTTCGATCCGTTCCTGCGCGGCTGGTTCGACGACCACGCGTTCCAGAGCGCGACCACCGACCAGTTCGTCGACTACCTCAAGAAGAACCTGCTGCCGAAGGCGCCGAACGCGGTCGCCCCGGCCGAACTGGACGCGTGGCTCAACCAGCCGGGCATCCCGGCGTTCGCCAGCAAGGCCCGTTCGCGCGGCTTCTCGATCGTCGACACCGCGCGCATCGCCTGGTCGGGCAGCGCCAAGCTGCCGAGCAACCAGGTGACCAGCGAGTGGGTCACCCAGCAGTGGGTGCACTTCCTCAGCGGCATGGGCGCCAGGCTCAGCCAGGAC
Source organism: Lysobacteraceae bacterium (assembly GCA_003505795.1). Lineage (GTDB taxonomy): Bacteria > Pseudomonadota > Gammaproteobacteria > Xanthomonadales > Xanthomonadaceae > UBA8801. The sequence goes on from DNXT01000265.1 coordinate 5,610, forward strand.
CAGCTCAAGCAGCTCGATGCGGCCTACCACTTCACCGGTACCCCGAACGGCGAGATCGCGATGCGCTGGTACCCGCTGGCGATCCGCAGCGGCTACACCGAGGCATGGCCGGAGGCGGGCAGGTTCATCGAGCGCGTCGGCCGCCGCAAGCTGATCCTGCCGATCTACGCCGAACTGGTGAAGACGCCGGAGGGCCTGGCCTTCGCCAGGGACGCCTTCGCCAAGGCCAGGGCCGGATACCACCCGATCACCACGGTGTCGGTCGAGGAGATGCTGGCCAAGGCCGACAAGTCCGCGCAGTGACGCACGTGCCCGGAGCTCGACGCGGAACTCCGGGCGTATGACGCGACGGCGGGCTTCGGCCCGCCGTCGCCGTTTCCGCAGGCTCGATCCCCTGTTTTCCCGGCGATGCCCCGTCGCGGCTGAAGCCGCT
>DNXT01000261.1:0-291 GCA_003505795.1 Lysobacteraceae bacterium
GCGCTGCCGCGGATGCCGGGAATGCCGGCCGCGTGCGCGCGCTCCACGTGGTCGCGGTTGTCGTCGATGATCAGCACCGGCACGCCGCGCTCGCGCAGCACCTGCGCCAGCGAGCTGCCGACCCGGCCGTAGCCGATCACGATGGCGTGGTCGCGCAGGTCCGGCGACGGGCCCGGCGGCAGCTCCGGCTCCACCGTCACCGGCGCCTCGATCGCCTGCCTGGCCTGCCAGCGGTCCAGCCACGAGAACAGGAACGGGTTGGCGATGATCGACAGCAGCGCCCCGGCCAGG
>DNXT01000261.1:473-758 GCA_003505795.1 Lysobacteraceae bacterium
GACAGCAGCGCCCCGGCCAGGATCAGGTCGCGGCCGGTCTCCGGCAGGATCGCCAGGCCCACGCCGAGCCCGGCCAGGATGAAGGAGAACTCGCCGATCTGCGCCAGGCTGACCGAGATCGTCAGCGCGGTGCCGGTGGGATGGCCGAACGCGCGCACGATGAAGAACGCCGCCACCGACTTGCCCACGGTGATGGTCAGGAACGTGGCCAGCACCTGCCAGGGGTGCTCGAGCAGGATGTGCGGGTTGAACAGCATGCCGACCGAGACGAAGAACAGCACCGCG
>DNXT01000261.1:956-4358 GCA_003505795.1 Lysobacteraceae bacterium
GAGACGAAGAACAGCACCGCGAACGCGTCGCGCAGCGGCAGCGAGTCGTTGGCGGCCTTGTGGCTGAGCTCGGACTCGTTGAGCAGCATGCCGGCGAAGAACGCGCCGAGCGCGAAGCTGACCCCGAACAGGGTCGCCGAGCCGAACGCCACGCCCAGCGCGATCGCCAGCACCGACAGGGTGAACAGCTCGCGCGAGCCGGTGCCGGCGATCTTCTCCAGCACCCACGGGATCGCGCGGCGCCCGACCACCAGCATCACCACCACGAACGCGGCCATCTTCAGCAGCGTCCAGCCCATCGCGGCCAGGATCGCGCCGGCGCCGCCGCCGGACTTGCCGCCCTCGCCCAGCGCGTTTGCCAGCGCAGGCAGCAGCACCAGCGCCAGCACCATCACCAGGTCCTCGACGATCAGCCAGCCGATCGCGATCTTGCCGCGCTGGGTCTCCAGCAGGCGGCGTTCCTCCAGCGCGCGCAGCAGCACCACGGTGCTGGCCACCGACAGCGCCAGGCCGAACACCAGCCCGTTCATCGCCGACCAGCCCATGCTCCAGGCCAGGCCCCAGCCGAGCAGCGTGGCCACCGCGATCTGCGCCAGCGCGCCGGGGATGGCGATCCACTTCACCTCCAGCAGGTCCTCCAGCGAGAAGTGCAGGCCGACGCCGAACATCAGCAGCATCACGCCGAGCTCGGACAGCTGGTTGGCCAGGTCCTGGTTGGCGACGAAGCCGGGCGTGAACGGCCCCACCACCATGCCCGCGATCAGGTAGCCGACCAGCGGCGAGAGCCGCAGCTTGTTGGCCAGCGCGCCCAGCACGAAGGCGATCGCGAGGCCGACGGCGATGATGTCGATGAGGCTGGTGTCGTGGTGCATGCGGGGTCGGCCGTATCCTGGGTTCTGTGCGGGGGCGAGCGGGCGGGAGGCGTCGTCGCGACCGGGCCCGGAGGGACGGTCGCATCGGTGCAGATGGGGTTGGTCCCCCACCGATTTCCAGGGCGTGCGGCGACGCACCGGGTGCGCGGCACGCACCGTCCCGGAACGCGGGGGATATCCCGAGTGTCGCCGATCGATGCCGGTTCCGGCAAACCGCGGCGATGTGGCGCGGCCCTGCAGCCCCGGATCGACCGGGGCTGGGCGAGGCTTCAGCGGCGGGCGATCACCAGCTGTAGTTGATGTTGGCGTAGGCGAAGGCGCCGTTGAAGCCGAACGGCGAGGAGGTGCTGTACGGCAGGTAGGTGCGGGTGCCGGCGCCGGCGGTGGACTGGTCCGGGTACTCGTTGAGCACGTTGTCGCCGCCGATGGTGAAGCGCCAGCGGTCCAGCTTCCAGGTCGCGGCCAGGTCCAGCGTCCACTTCGCGCCGTAGGTCTGGTCGGTGGCGGCGGTGGTGCCGTAGCTGGTGAATTCGCCCCAGCGGGTGGCGGTGGCGCTGAACGACCAGTTGCCCGGCGACCAGGTGCTGCCGAGGAAGAACTTGTCGCGCGGCGTGCCCTCGGTGATGCGGCCGATCTCGGCGCGGCCGATGCGCACCGCGGTCGGGTCGATCGCCTCCAGCGCCGGCGGGTTGTCGGCGATCTTCTCGATCTCGGTCTTGTTGTGGTTGTAGCCGCCGGTCAGCTCCAGCGCACCGCTGGCCAGGTCCCAGCGGTAGGTGCCGACCGCGTCCACGCCCTCGGTGCGGGTGTCGACCGCGTTGGTGAAGTAGCGGCCGCCGCCGATGCCGGCGTAGCCGTTGGCCTGCAGGTAGTCGCGCACCGCGGTGGAGGTCAGGTTCTCCGACAGCACGATGCGGTCGTCGATGTCGATGCGGTAGGCGTCGATGGTGATGTACAGCGCGTCCACCGGCTGCAGCACCAGGCCCAGGCCGTAGTTGTTGGACTTCTCCGGCTTCAGCGGCTCGGCGCCGAGCGCGACCGCGGCCGGGTTGTCGGTGCGGAAGGTACCGATCTCGTACGGCACGCCGTCGATGAAGTTGGTGGCGATCGACTGGAAGTACTGCTGCTGCAGCGACGGTGCGCGGAACCCGGTGGAGGCGGTCGCGCGCAGCGCGAACTTGTCGGTGAAGGCGTAGCGCAGCGACAGCTTGCCGTTGGAGGTGTCGCCGAAATCGCTGTAGTCCTCGTAGCGTCCGGCCAGCCCGGCGGAGAGCTTGTCGGTCAGGTTGGCTTCCAGGTCGAGGTAGGCCGAATAGCTGTGGCGGTCGTAGTGGCCGGAATCGCTCGGCTTGAAGCCGGCGAACACCTGCGCGCCGGGCAGCAGGCTGCCGTTGGCCGAGGGAATGCCGCCGTTGGCGTAGGAGGCGTAGTCGCCCGGCGATTCGTTGAACTTCTCGCCGCGCCATTCGGCGCCGAACGCCAGGGTCAGCGGGTAGGCCAGCCCGACCTCCAGCGACTTGCTGAAGTCGGCGTTGAGCACGTTCTGGGTGACTTCCAGGGTGCCGGCGTAGAACTCGGTGGGGCTGTCCAGGCCGAGGCTGTTGTTGAGGCTGTTCTTGACCTCGAAGCGCAGGTTGTTCTGGCCGTAGTTGTAGCTCAGGTCGATGTTGAGCCCGCCCTCGGTGGTGGCCTTCAGCCCGCCCACCCACGATACGTCCTTGCTGACGTTGTAGATCTGCGGCAGGAAGCCGTCCGGGTAGATCTCCGGGCGGTTGCGGTTGTCGGTGTCCCAGCGGAAGTAGCCGTTGGACAGCACCTCGCGGCGGCTGGCCATCGCATAGGAGTAGAACGTCAGGTAGTCGCTGGCGCTGTACTCGCCGTTGTAGGAGACCGCGCCCTGGTCGATGTCCGGGTCGCCGTAGCGCTGCTCGACCACGCCGTCGTACGGCTTGGCGCGGTCGGTCTGGTCCTGGTGGCCGGCCTGCGCGGCGAAGTGGATCGCGCCGCGCTCGCCGAGCTTGATCCCGGCATCGCCGGACAGCTGGTACTGCTCGCCGTCGCCGGCGCTGTACTGGCCGTAGCGGCCGGCGATGCTGCCGCCGCTGCCGCTGCCCTTGAGCACCACGTTGATCACGCCGGCGATCGCGTCCGAGCCGTACTGCGCGGCGGCGCCGTCGCGCAGCACCTCGATGCGCTCGACCGCGGCGATCGGGATGGTGTTGAGGTCGGCCGGCGAGGAGCCGCGGCCCTGGCTGCCGTTGAGGTTGACCAGCGCGGTGGTGTGGTAGCGCTTGCCGTTGACCAGCACCAGCACCTGGTCCGGTGCCAGTCCGCGCAGCTGCACCGGGCGCACCGCGTCGGTGCCGTCGGTGATCGCCGGGCGCGGGAAGTTCAGCGACGGCACCGCGCGCGACAGCGCGGTGGCCAGTTCGGTGGTGCCGGTGGAGGACAGGGTCTCCGGCGAGATGATGTCGATCGGCGAGATCGATTCGGCCACGGTCCGGTCGGAGACGCGGGTGCCGGTGACGAT
>DNXT01000261.1:4569-4796 GCA_003505795.1 Lysobacteraceae bacterium
GCCGGTGACGATCACCGTGTCCAGGGTCTGCGCCCCGGAAGAGCCCGACTGGGCGTGGGCGGAGAGCGCGGAAAGACCGAGCGCGGCGGCGACTGCGACAGCGAGGGGACGGCTCTTGCAATTCATGGGTGGCGACTCCGGAGTTGAGCGGGCGGCACCGCCGCGGCATGGCTCCCCCTCCCGTGCTGCAGTCCGTTGCGATTGCTGCGGTGCACGTCAACGAGTAA